>NZ_JBFOLH020000004.1:0-216723 GCF_040829825.2 Leadbetterella sp. DM7
CCGGCATATAGGCCTGCCTTGATGCACGTTTTTGACGCGCTTTTGCCATATTATTCGCTTTTGCCTCCGAAAAATAAGAAATAATCCCCTTTTAATAAAGAATTTAGCCTGTTAACAGCAAACCCTAAATAGAGAAGGGTTCGCAATGATCTCATGGAATAAAGATAGAAAGCGGGCCATAAAAAAGCAAATTTCGCTTATTACGGTAAGGGCAAAATGGCCGGAGTGATTTTTGCTTAAAGAAACCCGGCCTTATATTCCTTAGGTGTTATTCCCTTCATTTTCTTGAAGTGCCGGTAGAAGTTGGACGTATTTTCGAAGCCGCTGTCCATGGCAATATGCTGAATGGTGTAGTCGGTTTCTACAATGAGCCGACAGGCGTGATTGAGCCGTACTTCGGTGAGAAAATCAAAATACGATTTGTTGGCCGTGATCTTAAAATACCGGCAAAACGATGTCACACTCAGGTTAGTGAGCCTGGCCACATCTTCAATAAAAATCTTTTCCTTAAAATTCTGTAGCGTATAAGAGAAAATTTTATCGATCCGGTTTTCGTCAAGCTTATTGAATTTAGAATACTCAATACTGTTGGATAATACTTCATACTCCTGGTTTTCAAGCAGAATATGGAATATGCGCAACAGGTAGATGAGCTTGTTCAGCCCGCTTTCTGTTTTCATCATCCATAGCAGCTCGGTAATCGCTTCTTTGGAAGCCCCGTGAATGATGAGCCCGTTCCTGGCCAGCTCATTCAGCTTGTTGATTCCCTGGGTTTCCGAAAAATTCAGAAATTCCTTTCCCAGGCACTCCGGGTGGAAGTGCAGCACCATGGCCTCCACGTGGTCGTGGGTGGCATCGGAGATGGTGCGTTTCCACGTATGGGGCAGGTTGGAGCCCATCAGGATCATATCGCCTTTCTGGAAATTACCGATGTGATCTCCTATAAACCGCGTACCCTCACCCTTGATCAGGTAATGCAGCTCTATTTCAGGATGGTAGTGCCAGACCGTACCGAAATGGGGCAGGATATCGTGCCTCAGGCTGAACGCATTGTCCAGGGCTTTGGGAACAATATGTAATTTGGGAGTAAGGTTCATGGAATAAAGATATGTACGAAATTTTAAAAATGAGAACCGGAGAAAGAATAATATGATAATATATTGGATAAGTATGAAAATTTAGGGAAATGTTTCTTGTGAAAAGCTATTCAACTTTGTACCATCAAATTTGATTCAACCTTATGGAAAATAAAAGTGTGTTGCTGGTTTGCAGTGGTGATCTCCGGCCTTCAGCCAATCTCAAATGCTGGCCTATGCAGGAGCAGATGGAAAAAAACCTGGCGCTTACCCTGGAGCGGTACGGCTGGTCGGTGGAAAGGGCGCATACCTATAATGCAGAGAAAGGACATGGCTTCATCGATTACCAGCATGAAGGGGTAAAGATATTCAGGAAGATAGATAAAAAACGTCCGCTGATTGTGGCAGAAAGTGTCTGGCAGTACAGCCATCACGTGCTGGCCGGGCTGATCTCGCACGAAGGTCCCATACTGGTGGTGGCCAACTGGGACGGAACCTACCCGGGGCTGGTGGGTGCGCTTAACCTCACGGGCTCCCTGACCAAAGCCGGAGTGAGCTACAGTTTTCTCTGGAGCGGAGATTTTACAGATAATTTTTTCAGGAAAGGACTGCAGGAGTGGCTGGAAACAGGCAAAGTGAGCCAGGATTATTCCCACGTTACCCGTTTCAACCCGGAGGTTGTTTCGGGCAGTGACCGGGAGCTGGCCGGTGACTTTGCCGCCCGTATGCTGAACGACAAGGTCATCATGGGCGTATTTGACGAGGGCTGCATGGGCATGTTCAATGCCATTGTTCCCGATGCGCTGATTCACCGCCTGGGTATATTCAAGGAGCGGCTGAGCCAGTCTACCCTCTATGCAAAGATGCTGACCGTTACCGATGCAGAGGCCGAAGCCGTGCTGGGATGGCTGCTGGAGCGGGGCATGCGCTTTGACTGGGGCACCGATCCGGTTACCGAGCTGACCCGCGATCAGAGCCTGGAGCAGTGCAAAATGTATATAGCAGCTTTACGCCTGGCCGCAGAATTCGGCTGTGATACGATAGGCATTCAGTACCAGCAGGGACTGAAAGAGCTCACGCCTGCCAGTGACCTGGTAGAAGGGCTGCTGAACAATACCGACCGGCCGCCGGTTTGGGATGAACAGGGCAATGAGCTGTACGCGGGAGTGGCGCTGCCCCACTTCAACGAGGTAGACGAATGCGCCGGTATAGACGGTTATGTTACCTATCATTTGTGGCGGGAGCTGGGCCTGAACGGCGACAACACCCTGCACGACCTGCGTTACGGAGAGAATTTTACAATAGACGGCCGGGAAGAGTTTGTGTGGGTGTTCCTGATCTCGGGAGCAGTGCCGGCCTCTCATTTTGAGGGCGGCTATGCCGGAGCCAGCAGCCTGCGCCAACCGGCCATGTTTTTCAGAAAAGGCGGCGGAACCCTGTGTGGGGTGAGCCGGCCCGGCAAGATCGTCTGGAGCCGGGTATATATTGAAAACGATGAGTTATGGTGCGATATCGGTACCGGCAGAGCCGTGGAGCTGCCGGAAGAAGAAACGCAGCGCCGCTGGAAAATGACCGACCCGCAGTGGCCCGTGATGCACGGGGTGCTTGACGGCGTCAGCCGTGAACAGATGATGGCCAAGCACAAAGCCAACCATATCCAGGTGGTGTATGTAGACGGCGATTTTGATGTGAGGAGAGCGGCAGAGATCAAGGCAGCTACCCTGGAAAGCTTAGGAATCAAAGTGAACTTTTGCGGAATATAAAAGCCATGAATCACCTGCCTGTATTTGATATTGCCATTATTATTGCCTACCTGATCGGGATGGTGCTGGTGGGGGTGTATTTCTCCAGGAGAAATACCTCTGCCGATGAATTTACACGGGCTGCCGGGCGTATCCCGGGTTGGGCCATCGGTATTTCCATTTATGCCACCTTCCTGAGTTCCAATACCTTTCTCGGCGTTCCGGGGAAAGCCTACGGCGGCAACTGGAACGCATTTGTTTTCAGCCTGTCGATGCCCCTGGCGGCCTGGTTTGCCACGCGGTATTTTGTACCTTTTTACCGGAGCACCGGTGAGGTATCGGCCTACACCAACCTCGAGAAAAGGTTTGGTACCTGGGCCCGCACCTATGCGGTAGTGTGCTTCCTGCTGACCCAGCTGGCCCGTATCGGTTCCATCTTTTTCGGTATCTCGCTTACCCTGCAGGCGCTCACAGGTTACAGCATGGTCACCATTATGATCATAACGGGTATTTGTATCGTGATCTATACCGTTATGGGCGGGATTGAGGCCGTGATCTGGACCGAAGTGGTGCAGGGGATACTCAAAACCCTGGGAGCCATTATCATTATTTACCTGGTAGTCAGGGAGGTTCCGGGAGGCTTTTCTGAGATTATCCAGACCGGTAAGGCCGACCACAAGTTCAACCTGGGCTCCCTGGCGCCTGATTTTGTCAGCTCTTCTTTCTGGGTGGTGCTGTTGTACGGGTTCTTCATCAACCTGAACAACTTCGGGATGGACCAGAACTACGTTCAGCGTTACCATACCGCTACCAGCGCACGCGAAGCCAACAAATCGGTGTGGCTGTGCGTATGGATCTACGTGCCGGTATCGTTGCTGTTTTTTGTGATCGGCACCTGCCTGTACACCTATTACCAGCAGAACCCTGAGCTTCTGCAGACCATCACCCTGCAGGCAGCTTCCGAACGGCTGGGCCTGTCAACCAATAATCCCGAAGTGGTGAAGCTGGCGGCCACCCTGCAGCCGGCCGACTACGGTGACAAAGTGATGCCGCACTTTATGGTGCGTATGATCCCGACCGGCCTGCTGGGTCTGATCATCTCCGCTATATTATCGGCGGCCATGAGCACCATCAGCTCGGGTATGAATGCTTCGGCCACCGTATTTACCGAAGATATTTACAAGCGCTATTTTAACCGCGGCTCATCTGAAAAAAACAGCCTGAAAGTACTGTATATCGCCACGGTTATTGTAGGGCTGATGGGTATGCTGTGCGGCATAGCCATGATTGGCATCAAGAGCCTGCTGGATGTATGGTGGACCCTGTCGGGTATTTTTGCCGGCGGTATGCTGGGGCTTTTCCTGCTGGGCCTGATCAGCAAAAAAACGGAGAACAGCGATGCCCTGGCCGGAACCCTGGCCGGTATCCTGGTGATTCTGTGGATGACCTTCTCGTATCTCATCCCCGAATCGTATGCGTATCTGAAGAATCCCTTACACGCCAACATGATTATTGTGGTAGGCACGCTGACCATCTTCCTGGCCGGTAACCTCAGTAGAAAAATAAGAAAAAAATAAAAATTATGACCCATAAAAAATACGTACCTGTAATGCTGATGCCATTCCAGGCTGACAACACTATTGACTATAAAAGCCTGGATGAGCTGGTTGAGCTCTATCTGAATGCCGGTGCCGGGGGGCTTTTTGCCAACTGTCTTTCCAGTGAAATGTTTAATCTTTCCAGGGAAGAGATGCTGCGCTCGGTGGCCTTCATTGTAGAGAAAGTAAACGGGAGGGTTCCGGTAGTAGCTACGGGAACATTCGGGGAGCCCCTGGAAGACCAGGCCCGTTTTGTGAAAGAAATATACGCTACCGGGGTAGAAAGTGTGATTGTGATCACCAGCCTGCTGGCAGCGGAAACCGATGACGAAGCTACGTTCAGGGCCAATGTGGGAAAATTGCTGGCGCTTACCGGCGACGTACCCCTGGGCTTTTACGAGTGCCCTGTGCCCTACAAGCGGCTGATTCAGCCTGATTTCCTGGGTGAGCTGGTTGCCAGCGGCCGGGTGAACTATCACAAAGACACCTGCCTGGATATGGACGGCATACGCCAGAAGCTGGCCGCTACGGCCGCCTGGCCGGAGTTCGGGTTGTACGATGCCTATATGGCGCATGCTGTGGAGTCGCTGCGGGCCGGTTCGGCAGGATTGTCGTGCATCCAGGGCAATTATTTCCCGGAGCTGGTGACCTGGCTGTGCGATCACTACCATGAGGAATCGCCGGAAGTAGCCGAAGTGCAGCGCTTCTATGTCAGCAATATGGATGTCATGCACGATACCTATCCTGCCAGCGCCAAGTATGTGCTGCAGAAAAGAGGCGTGGATATCGGGCCTACCTGCCGTAACGGGAGCGTGACAGACCAGCAGGAAGAATTAGACCGGTTGCTGGATGAGTTCGAGGCTTTGTCTGAACGCATCGGCCTGGTATCTGTAAAATAATAACCAATTAACCTTAAATGAAAAACAAATGATGAATCGAAATCTGATCCAATTTCCTTTGGTTTTGATTTTGCTGCTGTTTTCGCTTACAGCTTTAGCGCAAAATGTCGTTACCGGGAGGGTAATCGACGCCAAAACCAATGAGCCGCTACCCGGTGCTACCGTAACGTTTGCCACGAACGGCCGGGGAGTATCTACCGATGAAAACGGTAATTTCCGGATAGAAGTACCGGAAAAGAAAGGCACACTGACCGTGTCTTTTATAGGCTATAACTCAAAGGAAGTCCAGTTAAATGCAAGCTCCGATAACCTGGTGATCGGGCTGAGCTCTTCCAATGAGAACTTAGATGAAGTGGTGGTAGTGGGGTACGGAACCCAGTCAAAACGAAAAGTAACCGGAGCCGTAAGCAGCCTGGATATGACGGTGCAGCAAAACAGCCCCTCGGTCAATGCAGGCCAGGCTTTGCGCGGACGGGTGGCCGGCGTGCAGATCCTGGATAACGGAAGGCCCGGCCAGGATCCGAGCATCCTGATCCGGGGTCAGCGTTCGCTGAGCGCCAACAACGCCCCCCTGATTGTGCTTGACGGGATTATCTTCGGCGGAACCCTGAGCGACATCAACCCGAACGACATCCTGTCTATGGACGTCCTGAAAGATGCCAGCGCCGCGTCGATATACGGTTCAAGGGCAGCAAACGGGGTGATATTGATCACGTCGAAAAAGGCAACTACCGAAGGAGTGGTGATTACGGTGAATTCCAGTGTGTCGTCGTATGGATGGGGCAAGAAGATCCCTTTTTACAGCCCGGAAAGATACATTCAGAGCAAGCTGGATTACCGGAAGCAGTCGGGCCTGGAAGCGGATCCTTCCAAAATAGCAACGTATTTGTACAAGACAGAGGCCGACAATTACCTCAACGGTAAGGTGACGGATCCGTACGATGAGGTTTCACAAAAAGCCGGCATGTTCAACTACGATATTAACCTGGCCGGAAGAAGCACCAAAACCAATTATTACTTGTCCAGCTCATTTTCAAAAGAAGCCGGGCTGCTGGTGAACGACAACTTCAAGCGGCAAACTTTCCGGGCCAACCTGGAAACGGAAGTGAATCCGTTTATTAAGCTGGGTCTGACTTCTACCTACGGACAAAGAGATATGAGCGGAGTGGCGGCATCTGTGGCAAGCCTGTATACCAGCAGCCCGTACGGAACCTGGTATTACCCCAACGGAAATCCTTCGAAATACGTGGTAGCGGAAGACCAGGTATCCTCTAACCCGTTGTACAATTCTTTTATGACAGACAATGAAGAGATATACAACAACCTGCTGAGTAATTTTTACACCGAAATAGCGATACCAGGTGTAGAAGGCCTGAGCTTCAGGATGAACTTCTCGCCCAATGTAAGGTGGAGCCATAATTACAACTTCTTCAGGCAGGATCAGTACCTGACCAACAATACTACCTATGCCAATAAGCAGAATCAGAACGGTTTTGACTGGGTGTGGGAGAATATCGTGAAGTACAACAAAGACATCAACCGTCACCATTTTGATGTAACCCTGTTGTTCGGTAAAAACTATATGAAGCAGGAGCAAACCCGGGCCAATGCCGATCAGCTGAGCTCAGATGCCCTCGGCTACAACGATTTGAGCCTGGGCACCATCCTGACCAACAGCTCATCGGCCTACGAGATACGGGGTATTTCTTCCATGGCCCGCTTAAATTATGACTACGCCGGGAAGTATATGGCTACGCTCACTACCCGTCGCGACGGTAGCAGTGTTTTTGCAGCCAATAATAAATATGCGTTGTTCCCTTCTGTAGCGCTGGGATGGAACGTAACCGGTGAAGAGTTTATGAACGACCAGGATATTTTTGATAACCTGAAGCTGAGACTCTCCTACGGCTCGATAGGAAACCAGGGGATTGATCCCTACCAGTCGCTGAGCTTATCCAGCATTACCCAGTATGTATACGGAAACGGCGGAAGCATGTCTATCGGGGCCTATCCAAACATTATGGGGAACGATGACCTTCGCTGGGAAACCACTTATTCCGGTAACCTGGGAATAGATTTCAGCATCCTTAAGCGGCGGCTGAGCGGTACAGTGGAAGTATACAACACCAAAACCAAAGACCTCCTGGTACGGAGATCCATCCCTGCCATGAACGGCTACCTGAACGTACTGACCAACATCGGGGAAGTACAGAACAAAGGGATCGAGCTATCGCTGAATAGCGTGAACATCGCTACTCCGAAATTTGGCTGGAACACCGGCTTTAATTTCACCTACAACGTCAATAAGATCACCAAGCTCTACGGCCAGGACCTGAATAATGACGGTGTGGAAGACGATGACCTGAGCAACCGCTGGTTTATCGGTTACCCGATCAACACCTATTACGATTATGTATTTGACGGTATTTACCAGGTGGGAGAGGAAATGCCTGCCGGCTATAAGCCCGGGTATGTGAAGCTGAAAGATGTCAATAAAGACGGTAAAATAGATGCCAATGACCGGCAGATTATCGGTTCGGGCGGTCAGCCTAAATTCAAATTCGGGCTTTCCAACGAGTTCTACATCGGTAACTTTACCATTTCAACCTTCTTTAACGCCATGACCGGCTGGATGAGCAATTTCCCGCTGCTGAATACGGCTGTGAGTCCTAATGCTCCGGGCCGCGGACTTAACCAGCTCGATGCCGGCTACTGGACAGAAGAAAATGCTTCCCAGACCCGTCCGTCGCTCCTGTACACCAACCCTCAGGGCCATGGCTGGTACGTTAGCCGGAATTTTGTTCGTCTGCAGGACCTGTCGGTTTCTTATCAGGTGCCTGAGTCGGTGACCAACCGGCTGAAACTGCGCTCACTTCGGGTTTATGCCAATGCTAAAAACCTGTTCACATGGAGCGACTGGCCGGGTACTGACCCTGAAATAGGCGGTACCTCATCTGACCAGCTGTACTCTTTGCCGCGCATATTTAATCTTGGTTTAGGTTTTAGCTTTTAATTGATGAAAAACAGTAAATATATGAAACGCATTTTAATCTTACTGACAGGGTTGATCTTCTGGGGCTGCCAGAAAGATGAGCTCAAGGAGACTCCGTTATCCAATCTGAGTGCGGAGCAGATTCTTACTTCGCCCAACGGCTTCAGAATGTATCTTACGGGATTGTATGCGGCCTCGCGGGAAGAAATGTCAATGGGCGATAATACCTATTTTGCATTGAACTTTGCATATACAGACATCGGTGCCGACGCCGGCGTGGAGTATATCGGTCTGAGAAATTACCAGACCACCTATACGCCTACCAATGCCAACCTGAATACGCTCTGGAACTGGGCCTATACGGCGATGATCGTCAGGGCCAATACCCTCCTGCATTACGGGGAGGCCCACAATGATATCTGGACTTCCGAAAAAGAAAAGAACCAGATCATGGCAGAAGCCCGGTTCTTCAGGGCCTACACTTATAATCTCCTGGTTAATTCATTCGGAGGAGTGCCCATTGTAGACGATATTACCAATACGCCTAAAAATGACTACTCCCGGGCTTCCAAAGAAGAAGTGCTGAATTTTGTAAAAAGCGACCTGGACTTTGCCATACAGTGGCTGCCGTCTGTTACCGAAGGAAACTACGACGGGAAAGTAACCCGGGGAGCGGCCCAGCACCTGATGACCGAGGTATACCTGAGCTTAAATGACCCGGCCAATGCCGTAAAGGTATCCTCTGACCTGATCGGGTCCGGTGATTACAAGATCATGACGTCGCGCTTTGGTTCGAAATCAACCCAGCCGGGCGATGTATTTTCAGACCTGTTTCTGGACAGGAACCTCAACAGGTCATCCGGAAACCTGGAGTCGATTTTTGTGTGGCAGTTTGAAAATAACGTACAAGGGGGAGGCAGCAGCCTGAACGGGAATGTGCAGATCAGGAACTGGGCTCCTTTCCTGAGTAAAATTGTGGCTCCTGACGGGGTAGCTATGCTGGTAGTAGACAGTTTGGGCAGGGGTGTTGGACGAGTTAGGGGAACAAACTATTATCTTTACGATATCTGGAAGGGATATAAGCAGGATATGCGTAATTCTCAGTACAATATGCGGAGGAAGTTCTATTACAATAACCCGGCCTCCCGGTATTTTAACCAGGAGGTGGAAGCCAGAACGGCATTAGACGATACTATGAGGAATATCTATCCTTACTCCCGGAAGATCGAAGGCGAACCCTGGGCAAACAATGCCACTTCGGGCCGTTCGGCCAAAGACGTTATGGTTTACCGGCTGGCAGAAACCTACCTGCTGAGAGCGGAGGCCAACCTGAAGCTGGGCCGTAAAGATCTTGCCGCTGATGACATCAATGTGATCAGGAAAAGAGCCAATGCGCCTGCAGTGACTGCCGAGCAGATCGATATAGACTTTATATTGGATGAAAGAGCTAGGGAGCTGACCGTAGAGGAACCCCGCAGGCGGGTATTGGTGCGCCTGGGTAAGCTGGTGGAACGGGTGAAGAAGTATAATTTCCTGGAAGAAACGAAAAACTCAATCCAGGATTACCATATGTACTTCCCTATTCCGCAATCGGTTATCGATGCGAATTACGGGAAAAAGATAGAACAAAATCAGGGATATTAACAATTCAACTTATTCGTAGATTATGGTAAATTTTAAGAGCATTCGAAAAACGGTTCAGGTAGCAGGGCTTTCCGCTTTCAGCGTATTGTGCTTTGGGCAGAAATATACGATTCCGGAGCGGGCTGTAGTAGGAAAGCAGGGTGTGGTGAGCGCCGAACTGGTTTATGAGCTGGATGAGAAGCCAACCGCCCAATGCCATGCATCAACTATCCTGGAAACCCGTGACGGGCTGATGTGTGCGTTTTTTGCAGGAACCCACGAAAACAACAAGGACGTGGGTATCCGGGTGGCGCACTACAGGAACGGGAAGTGGAGCTGGCCGGTGGAAGTAGTTAACGGCTTTGTGTCTGACTCCGTTAAATACCCGGCCTGGAACCCCGTATTGTTCCGGCCCAAGGGCGGCCCCATTTATTTGTTCTATAAGGTAGGCCCCAATGTAGATGACTGGTGGGGAGCCTATACTACCTCTTCTGATGAGGGCCGTACCTGGACGAAACCCGTGGTTATGGGCAAAAATGAGCTGGTGGGGCACCTGCTCGGACCGGTCAAAAATAAGGCGGTTCAGCTGGCTGACGGTACCATTATCTCACCCACCAGCCTGGAAAGAAGGGGAACGCCGAACGGGCGCGACTGGCGGATTTATTTCGAGATCAGTAAGGATAAAGGAAAAACCTGGAAGGTAATTCCACCCATTAATGACGGCGTAGAATACGACGCCATCCAGCCGAGTGTCCTGATCCATAAAAACGGTGACCTCCAGATCATAGCCCGGACCCTGCAGGACGTGCTGGTCACCAGCTGGTCGAAAGACAAAGGGGAGACCTGGTCGAAGCTGGAAAGTACCGGACTGCCCAACCCGAATTCAGGAACCGATGCGGTTACGCTCAAAGACGGAAGGCATTTGCTGGTATATAACCATACTACCAATAAAGGAGATGAGCCTAAAGGAAGAAATATGCTGAATGTGGCTATCTCCGAAGACGGTAAAAACTGGAAAGTAGTAACCACCCTGGAAAATGAGCCTATCTGGGCAGGCTATTCTTACCCGGCAGTTATTCAATCGTCTGACGGACGGGTTCATATTACCTATACCTATGGAAGAAGATCGGTTAAGCATGTGGTGGTTGATCCTGCTAAGCTGAAGTGAGAAGAATCAGTGCATTATCGAATTTGAAGCCGGGTAGTTTTCCGGGCACTAAAAAAGAGATTCATGTTTAAGGTGTGGAAGCTATATGGTTTATTATTGTGGAGCAGCAGTTTATTGGCCCAGACTGTTCCGGGGAATATCGTTTGCTACGAGCCCGCCTCGTCGCAGCGGTACATCGGTTCACCCGGCCTGGCTATGCTTCCCAATGGCGACTATGTAGCTTCCCACGATTTTTTCGGGCCTCAGAGCTCGGAGTGGCAGCAGGCTACTACCCGTATCTATTCGTCGAATGATAAAGGCAGGACCTGGAGGTACCTCACCGAAATTCACGGAGCTTTCTGGAGCTCGCTGTTTGTACACCGGGGTGTGCTCTATCTTTTAGGCCCCGATCGTCATCACGGAACGGTGCTGATCCGGAAATCAACAGACGGCGGCATGACCTGGACCCAGCCCACCAACCGGGAGAACGGTGTACTGCTGACGGGTGAATTCCATTGTGCACCCATGCCGGTAATAGAATACAACGGCAGGCTGTGGCGGCCGATGGAAACCGCTCACGGACCCATATTGCAGTGGGGCAGGCGCTACGGGGCCATGGTGATGTCGGCGCCGGCAGATGCCGATCTCCTCGATGCCCGGTCGTGGCAAACCAGCACACCCATGCTCTATGACAGTACGTATAACAACGGCGACTTCGGCGGATGGCTGGAAGGTAATTTCGTGGTAGACCGGAACGGGAAGATGTGGGATATGCTGCGGGTGGCCAATACGAAGTCGATCGACGAGAAGGCGGCAATGGTCGGGATATCTGCCGATGGCAAGACACTGGATTTTGACCCGGCAATCGGCTTTATTCCTTTTGATGGCGGAAGCAAGAAATTTGTGATCCGATACGATACGGTCAGCGACCGGTACTGGACGCTCGTTAACGCGGTAAAAGACAAATACCGCAGGCAGTTCCCGGAGCGGAACCCGTCGGGTTTCCGGAATGTGCTGGTGCTTAAAAGCTCAAAAGACCTGAAAAGCTGGCAGGAAGTGAAGGTGATCCTGGAACATGAAGATGTGCTCAACCACGGATTCCAGTATGTGGACTGGTCTTTTGAAGGAGAAGATATCATCGTGCTGTCAAGAACAGCGTATTTTGACGGAAAGGCCAATGCGCACAATAATCATGATGCAAACTACCTGACCTTTCACCGGGTAGAGAACTTTAGAAAACTCAAAAAGTAACGGAATGATACGGGGGAGAAACACCTTATTATTAGCGGGATTCCTGGGTATTGCCTCTGCAGGCACAGGCCAGGGGCTTCCTGCCCGGGCCACCCCGGGAGAACAGGGCGTAGTTCGCGCAGAGCTCATCTATGAGCTGGATGAAAGACCAACCGCCCAATGCCATGCTTCTACGCTTATTGAAACTCAGGACGGCCTGATGTGTGCATTCTTTTCCGGAACCCACGAAGGAAACGGGGATGTGGGCGTACGTGTGACGCATTACCGAGACGGGAAGTGGAGCTGGCCGGTAGAAGTGGTCAACGGCTTTGTATCAGATTCGCTGAAGTATCCTGCAAGGAATCCTGTATTGTTCCAGCCTAAGGGAGGCCCCCTCTATTTATTCTATAAGATCGGGCCCAGGGCAGCTGAGTGGTGGGGAGCTTATACCACCTCTTCTGATGGAGGCTATACCTGGGAGAAACCCGTGATCATGGGTAAGCATAGTGTAGTGCGCGACCTGCTGGGGCCGGTCAAAAACAAGGCGGTTCAACTTTCAGACGGCACCATTATTTCACCCACCAGCCTGGAAAGGAAGGGAACACCCAACGGGAGTGACTGGCGCATCTATTTTGAGATCAGCAAAGATAACGGCAAGACCTGGAGGGTGATCCCGCCTATCAATGACGGCGTGGAATATGATGCTATCCAGCCCAGTATCCTTGTTCATAAAAACGGTGATCTCCAGATCATTGCCCGCACCATGCAGGATGTGCTGGTGACCAGCTGGTCAAAAGATAAGGGCGAAACCTGGTCGAAGCTGGAAAGTACCGGACTGCCCAACCCGAATTCAGGAACCGATGCGGTTACGCTCAAAGATGGCCGGCATCTCCTGGTCTACAATCATTCCACCAAACAGGGACCGGAGCCGAAAGACCGGAATATGCTGAACGTTGCCATTTCAGAAGACGGGAAAAAGTGGGAAACAGTATCCACCCTGGAGAATGAACCGGTATGGGCGGGGTATTCTTACCCGGCGGTGATCCAGACCGCTGACGGGCTGGTGCACATTACCTACACTTATGGCCGCCAGTCGATCAAGCACGTGATCATCGATCCATCCCGCTTATAAATATGACTTTAAGATCATTCATAACTATTTTTATCAGCTGCCAGAGTTGTATGACAATAAATCACAAAGATAACGAACCACTTACCCATTCTGCCACAGGACATACTATTCATCACAACGGTGTTTTTTCACCTGACGGCCGGTGGGTCGTATTTGATGGCCGGAATGACGATACCAAAATAGGGGAGAACGCTGTTATAGGTCTCGTGAACATTTCAACGGGTGAAGAAAAGATCATTTATAAAACACAGAATCCTACGGTTTACGGTCCCGGTGTGGGAGCCGCTTCTTTCAGCCCCGTTCGTGATTTCGTGATTTTTATTCACGGGTTACCCGATGCTGACCGGGAGAAACCGTATGCTATGAGCCGGAGAACAGGGGTAGGAATTGACATTCATCAACCCTTTCAGCCGGTGATGATGGATGCGCGCGACGTTACTTTGCCTTACACGCCCGGCTCGCTTCGGGGCGGTACCCATTCGCACGCCTGGAGCGGCGACGGACAGCTGATCAGCTTTACCTATAACGATGAGCTGGCGGATCCTGACCTGCGGGTAGTGGGAGTAATGATACCCTGTGAAAAGGGTGTGCAGGCAGACAGTGCGCCGGGGAACAATAACGGGAAGGACTACTCCGCCATCGTGACAGAAGTGGTGAGAAAACCTGTACCGGGCTCTGATGAGATCAGCAAAGCCTTTGATGAATGCTGGGTAAACGGTTATACCGATAAAACCGGTAAAAAGATACCCTATGCCATAGCATTCCAGGGAAATGTTCTTACGGCTGACGATAAGGTGAAAACGGAGATATTCCTGGTGGATATTGACCCCGGTAAAATCATGGGAGATCCCGGCGCTGTAGGAAACAAAGGGGAGCGGCCCCGTGTGCCGGAGGGCATCAGGCAAAGAAGGCTGACGTTTACAGAAAACGGGATTTCGGATACCCGCCACTGGTTACGTTCTTACGGTACCTTTATTTATGCTTTAGCCAAAGACCAGAAAGGATGGAACCAGATCTTACGGGTAGAAGTGAATACGGGTAAAACGGAGTGGGTCAGCCGGAATGACTTTTCCATTGATTATCCCTTTAACCTAAGCCATGACGGCCGTAAGATCGGTTTTGTGGCATTGAATCATGTATACATCCTTGACCTGGAAACGCGGGAATGCCGTCGTTTGACGCCTGATCATACCGCGGGTAAAATTGTCGGAGCACCTTCCTTTTCTCCTGACGGCACTTGTATGGTATACAATCGATACCGGATGCATACCGACGGGCGGGAATACCTGCAAATAGAGATCATTAAATTGAAGAATTAGCATTTTAACTTATACTATTTCAGTGAATTTCCACCTTTTTGGTGGATTTTTGCTTTTAACCCGGACCTTTGCGGCAGAATTTACGGAGAAAATATGGCCTTAAAAGCAGTTTTGTTTGATATGGACGGGGTAATTGTAGACTCGGAACCCCTGCACCGAAAAGCTTTTCACCGGGTTTTTGAAGACCTCAATATTCATGTTCCGCAGGAAATGTACTATTCATTCTCAGGAGCAGCCACCCGCCATATTGCAGAGCGCTTAACCGACCTGTTTGCCTTGCGGGTAAGCCCGGAATGGATCATGGAAGCCAAGCGGAAATATTTCCGGGAGCTCTTCTACAACGATACGGAATTTGACCTGCTGCCCGGGGTAAGAGAACTCATCGGGCATTACCATAAACAAGGCATCAGGCTGGTGGTAGCCTCTTCCGCTACCCGGAACACCATCGCCATGGTCTTTGACCGGTTTGGCCTCGATCCCTACTTTACAGCACGCATCAGCGGCGCCGACCTCAAAGCTTCCAAACCTGACCCGGAGATTTTCATCCGTGCCGCAGAACTGGCCGGCGAACCCCGCGAAAACTGCATGGTCATTGAAGATGCCACCAACGGAATCCTGGCGGCCCACCGTGCCGGTATCTTCTGCGCCGCCTTCAAAAGTCCGCACACCCACCTGCAGGATTACACCCTGGCCAACCTGGTGGTATCGGATTACCGGGAGCTGTGGGTGGATAACATAAATGTATATTTCCGGTAAATGAACCGTCGTTAAAAGTAAGCATCAGGCACTTTCTTCTCAGCGGTTATATCCCATCTTGTAATTACACCGGTAAGGAGGTGATGTTTCCGGGCTTATTGCTCCTGATTTTGCAGAATAATACTCGGATACAAGGCAATACGTTGCTGAAACCAGGGGTTTGAGCCGGATGCTGCTATCTGCCTGAACATTTTTTACCCCGCTTTCGACCGATAATTACCCCGTTAGGGGTTTTGTACCTCCCTACATTTGCTCCTGTAATTATTTACAAACGTTCAACCTTGACAATATGAATAAATGCTTTACAAAAAAACGAAGCTATGGCTTCGTATTAGCCCTGTGGATAGCCTGTATCGGTGTTGCCAACGCACAAATCACGGTGACCGGGAAGATCCTTCACCAGGACAGTTCACCCGCCGTGGGCGCCATTGTGACCGTAAAAGGAACAGGTACGGCTTCCATAGCAGATGCAGAAGGGAATTACCGTATCTCAGCACCGGGAGACGGCACCCTCGTATTCACATTATTGGGCAGTGTAGCCCAGGAAATGGCCGTTAATAACCGCTCAGTGATAAACATAACCCTTGCGGAAGACGTAGCTGCGCTGGAAGAAGTGGTGGTAGTGGGTTACGGTACCCAGAAAAAAGTAAACCTTAGCGGGGCAGTGGCCCAGATCAACAGCGACGTGCTGGTGAACCGGCCGGTGGCTAACCTGACGGGAGCTCTGCAGGGCGTATTGCCCGGTGTTACGGTATTCAGAGGCAGCGGGAAGCCCGGGGCCGAAGGCTATGGCGTGCGTATCCGGGGTTTTTCGTCGGCAAATGCCACCAATGCCCTGGTACTGGTAGATGGCATCCAGATGGACATGAACCTGCTGAATCCCGATGACGTGGAGTCGGTTTCCGTGCTTAAGGATGCTTCGGCATCGGCCATTTATGGCGCGCGTGCCGCGGGTGGCGTGGTATTGATTACCACCCGGAAAGGCAAAACGGGAAAAGCCCGGATCAATTTCAACAACTACTACGGCATCAATGCCACGGCACGCCAGCCCCAGCGCCTGAACTCATGGGACGAACAGACGCTCATCGATGAATCCCGTATTAACGCTACGGGAAACCCTGAATTCAGTGCGGAACAAATGGAATGGTTAAGCAATCCGAATTTCTCGGTAAGACCTAACCCCACACAGGACCGCTGGGAATATTTCGGCAATAACAACTGGCTCAAAGAGGGAATGGATAAGTACAATGCCATGCAGAATTATACCCTGTCTGTGAGCGGCGGAGCCGATAAGGTGAATTACCTGGTGTCCGGGAGTTACTATAAACGCGACGGGGTGTTACGTTACGGACCGGACGATAACTCGCGGTACAACATCAAAGCGAATATAAACGCGGACCTTAACAAGTACATGAAGCTGGAGCTGGTGACCGGGTATATCGGTTCCGTTGTCAATGAAAACGCTTATGGAACCGAACAGATCATTAACCGCCTCTACCGCAGCCGTGCCCGTCAGGACCTGTACGTACCCGAAGAGGATATCACCGGCCAGCCCTATAACGGCGACCTGCAGATCAATGCAGTGGATATTGAAAAAAATGCAGGAAGAGAACAGCGCCTCTACGAGTCGTTTACCGGGCGGGTAAACCTCAAAATACAAAACCTGGTAAGGGGCCTCACCTTTGATCTCTCGGGCTGGCGTAACCAGGACTACTACTCCATGGAGAATAACAGCCGTACGCTGTTATGGTACGGACGTACCACCGGTACCGTGCGTTTCCGGATTAACGACCCCAACACCAAAAATATGGTGAAAAACAGGGGTTACCACAATAACCTTCAGGGGGTGATGACCTACAACCTTTCGCTGGCCGATGCGCATAATTTCACGGTTCTCGGCGGGGCGTCGTTTGAAGAATACCGGCGCGACGAGTTTTCGGCAGGAGCGCAGTCGATGATCACCAACGACTTCTTCAGCTTCAACTTCGCCGATCCGCTCACCAAAACCAACGGTGATAACAATGCTACCTGGGCCATGGGCTCCTACTTTGGCCGGTTCAATTACAACTTCCTGGAAAAATACCTCTTTGAAGCCTCTTTCCGCTACGATGGAAGTTCCCGGCTGGCGCCTGAAAACCGCTGGCAGCTGTTTCCGTCCTTTTCTGCAGCATGGCGACTTGACCAGGAGAAATTCATGCGGGATCAGACCCTTTTCTCGGCACTCAAGCTACGGGGCTCCTGGGGCCAGCTGGGCAATGGCTCCGTGTTGGGGCTGTATGATTACATTGCCCTCTTAACCAGCGGACTCACGCAGTCGGGTAACCTGGTCTTCAATGACACACGTACCCAATATATGTACCAGTCCCAGCTGGCTTCTCCCCAGAAAACCTGGGAAACCGTACAGCAGGCTGATATAGGGATAGATGCCGGATTCCTGCGTGACCGGCTCACGCTCACGGCCGATTACTATGTAAAACGGAACAAGGATATGCTGGCGTCACTAAACCTCCCCAGCCTCATCGGGGTGACCGTTCCTGTCATGAACATCGGTGAGCTGAAAAGCTGGGGTTGGGAGCTGGATCTTCGCTGGCGTGACAAAATCAATACCCTTGAATACCGGCTTGGCTTCAACATTTCGGATAACCAGAACAAGCTGGTGAAATACGATGGCCGGAACTCTTTGGGTAACGGCGGCGTGATCCCGCTGCTGGAAGGCTACCCGCTGAATACGGTTTGGGGGTACCGGACAGACGGCTTCTTCCAGACCAACGAAGAATACCAGGCCTACAAGAAAACCGTGTCTACGCCGTTTTTTCCTAACAATGCCGGTGCCGGCGACATCAAATACCTGGATCTGAACGGGGACGGTGTCATCTCTCCCGGAGAAGCTACGCCCGAAAACCCGGGCGACCTGGTTTATCTCGGCACCACAAACGCCCGGTATACCTATGGATTTGACCTGGGACTCAACTGGAAGGCGATCGACTTTTCGGTATTCTTCCAGGGAGCTGCACAGCGCCGCTTCCTGATTAACGAAGGTACCCTGTCTCCCATGCTGGGTACGGCAGATATGCCCTGGACCATCCACATGGACCGGTGGACACCCGAAAACCCCGATGCGTATTTTCCGCGCATGTACCAGACCAGTGCCCACAACTACCGGGCGTCTGACCGTTGGGCACAGAATGGTAATTATCTCCGGCTTAAAAACATCCAGCTGGGCTATACAGTACCTGTGCGATGGAGCCGGATCCAGCAGATGCGGGTTTACTTCTCCGGGCAGGACCTGTGGGAGAAAACAGATGTCATGAAGGTGTTTGACCCCGAGGTGGGCAATGACGTAAGTGCTACCACTTACCCCTTCTACAGATCCTATTCATTTGGTTTAAATCTTACCTTTTAAAATCTTTCCGAACATGAATTATCCCAATATAGCCGGCTATATGCGTAAGCTTGTTTTCCTCTTTGGTATGGTTTTTCTTGGAGGCTGTGAGCTGGACCGTTTTCCCGAAAGTCAATTCACCGATGCCGCCTTCTGGAATACGGAAACCGACCTTACGAATGCCTGCAACCGGCTTTATCAACTACTGGCCGGATTCCAGCTCGATAGCCGGGGAGACGACAATGTGAACCAGACGGCCAACAGCATCAGTAACGGTACCCGGAATGTTCCGGCCACCAGTGGCGACTGGTCAAATGCATACCGCGATATTTTCACGGCCAATAATATTCTTGAAAAGGGAGGCAAGGCACAAGTTTCTGAATCGGTAAGAAACCGGTATTTTGGCGAAGCACGGTTTTTCCGGGCAAGTGCCTATTTCGGTCTGGTACAGAAATACGGCGATGTACCCCTTCTTCTGAAAACACTCGATGTCAATGCGCCGGAACTGTCTCAGCCCCGGACACCCAGGGCAGAGGTCATACAGGCCATTTATGATGATCTCGATTTTGCAGCGCAATGGCTTCCCACCCGCCAGCAGTTGCCCGCCGCGCAGTACGGGCGGGTTACCCGGAGCAGTGCATTGGCATTGAAAGCACGGGTGGCCCTGTACGTGGGTACACGGGCCAAATTCCACAATGAGGGCGACTGGCAACCGCACCTGAACATCGCCGTGCAGGCAGCACAGGCCGTAATGGCCCAGGGGCACCAGTTATACCGCTCTTACCACGGGTTGTTTCAGCACGAGGCCGAAGGTCCTTCCAATACCGAAAATATCTTTGTAAAGATCTATGGGGTGAGTGTTTCCAATCTCATTGTAGGCCACAGCTACTCCCGGGATATGGAAAACGGCCGTAATGCCCCCACCCGGAACCTGGTCCGTCAATACCTGTATACCGATGGCCTTCCGGCTTTCAACGGGCAAAACCAGCCTTCAGCCAGGCGTTCTGCCTACTTCGTTGAAGAAAAAGACGAAGCAGGCTACAATACGGTCTTTGAAAACCGTGATCCGCGTTTGGCCATGACCCTGTTCCAGGCAAGGGAGGAAGCGTACAAAGGCCCCTGGGTGCCTACCACCACCCTGGGTTCACGGACTGCCTATGCGGCAAAAAAAGGCTTCAACCTGACCGACTGGCAAACTACCGGTGCCGGCACAGTGGATAAGATCCTGATCCGTTACGGTGAAGTGCTGCTCATCTATGCGGAGGCTAAGTACGAACTGGACGGCGCAATAAGCGATGCCGACCTGGATCTTACCGTCAATGCCCTGCGCCAGCGCGCAGGCTTCGGGGCACGGCTTACCAACGCCTTTGCCACAGCAAATAACCTGGACATGCGCGACGAGATCCGGAGGGAGCGCACCGTGGAACTGGCATTGGAAGGGTTTCGTTACGACGACCTTATCCGCTGGAAAACGGCTGAGATCCACCTGGCAGGGCAATTGCTCGGCGCCAAATTCAATGCCACGGATTGGGTAGGGGCGGACCCGTCTACGCTGAGGATCAACAGTGACGGCGTACTCGTTACCGAAGATACAAATGTACGCTCCTTCAATCCTGCAAGAGACTACCTCTATCCCGTTCCGCTGCAGGAGATCACCTTAAGCGGCGGAAATGTGAGTCAGAACCCGAATTGGCAATAATACAAACGAAATAGCTGAAGGCTTAAAGCTAAAAATTTATACAGATGAAAAGACCAAATATATTTCTTATTTTACTGCTGTTATGCGGGGGATTGTTTTCCGCCTGCGAGGACAAGAGCTATCCTGCCGGGCTGGCGGAATACGAACACCATTATTACATTGTGTATGTACCGAACAATAACAGCGCAGTTACCGTGAGCAAGGCACAAACCGGGCTGTTAAAGCTGCCCGTCCAGTTTTATTCTTCATTCACGCGTACCTACGATGCCGTAGCGAATTACGCCGTGGTAACTCCGAATGTTGCTAATCCAGCTGTACCCGGCGTAGACTTCCAGATCGTGGACCGGCAGGGGAACACCCTTCAGCCGGACAGCCAGGGGAAATATTCCCTCCTGTTTCCCCAGGCCAGGAAAGCCACTGATACCGTGTATGTAAAGCTGCTGAATAACCCGGCACCGGGACGGCGTATCGTGGAGATCAATTTTGAAGACCATATTACACCCGATTACCGGGTAGATATTTTTTCCACGGCGTTCAAACGGACCCTCAATATTGACTAAATCGTATGATCAGAACAGGTTTTTTAGTAATCGTAATGGTATTGCTGTCCCGCGTCGGTCGCTCCCAGGCGACAGACGTGGAACAGGCTGTCCGTTTCACGGAAGCACAGGCCACGCTACAGCTGGAAGAGGTTCGTCGTTTAAACACCCCTGAGCGGGTCTCGCCGCGTACCTTAGATGCCGCCGGCCGTTTGGTACTGGTTCCGGCCGGTGACTGGACCAGCGGCTTCTTCCCCGGGATCCTTTGGCAATTGTACGGCTTTACGAAAAAGAGCAAATGGCTGGATGCGGCGCGGGAGGCTACCGCTAAGCTCGAAAACGAGCAATACAACGGCCGTACCCATGACATGGGCTTCAAGATTTACTGCAGCTATGGCCAGGGTTACCGGCTCACCGGCGATACGGCTTACCGGGCAGTGGTCATCCGTTCGGCACAGACCCTGGCTACCCGGTTCAATCCCGTGATAGGCTGCATCCGTTCCTGGGACCATAACAGGGATACATGGGAATTCCCGGTCATCATCGATAACATGCTTAACCTGGAACTGCTCTTTGCCGCTACCCGGCTGACCGGCGATTCCACCTTTTACCGGATCGCCGTATCTCATGCCAATACCACCCTGAAAAACCATTTCAGGCCTGATGGAGGCACGTACCATGTTATTGACTACGATCCGAAAACGGGAGAAGTCAAGAACCGGAACACGCACCAGGGATACAGCGATGAGTCGACCTGGGCGCGCGGACAGGCCTGGGCGCTGTATGGTTACACCATGTGTTACAGGGAAACAAAGGATCAACGCTATCTGAGCAAAGCGCTGGACATTGCCGCCTGGCTGATGAATCATCCGCATTTTCCGGCAGACGGAGTGCCGTATTGGGACTTCGATGCCCCCGGCATTCCCCATGAGCCCCGGGACGCTTCTGCGGCAGCCGTGATTGCCTCCGCTCTGTACGAACTCCACGGTTTTGCACCGGGAAACCTCGAACTGCGCAGCCTGGCAGACCGCATCGTACACAGTCTTGTCACCGGTTATACCGCCCCTGCAGGAACGCACGGCGGGTTTACCCTGCTGCACAGCACCGGATCGAAACCTGCGGGCTCCGAAGTGGATGTGCCCCTGATTTATGCGGACTATTATTTACTGGAAGCACTGGCCCGGGGGAAAACTACCCCTTAAGTACAGAAAATGTAAATATTTTCCCGATATTGTACCTGATACCTTAAAACAATACATGCGCTGCTCTGCTGTATCTTCTGTCCTTCTGGCGGCGGCCCTGTTGCTGGCTTCCGTCACATTTGGCCAGAACCCGGTCAAATTTACACAGGTCGGGCTAAGAGAGGGGCTGTCGCAAAGCAGTGTTTTCGCGCTGTGCCAGGATTACCTCGGCTTTATGTGGATAGGAACGCGGGACGGCCTGAACCGTTACGATTCCCGGAAGTTCATCACTTACCGCAATGTTCCTTCGGATAGTACATCGCTGACAGATAACTATGTTCTTTCTTTACTGGAGGATAGCAAAAAGCGGCTATGGGTCGGTACCCGTACCGGCCTGAACCGGTATGACCGCCTTCGTGACCGTTTCATCCGTGTACCTCTTCCGGATAACTCATCCGGCAATTCTTCCTCAGAACCTATGATATGGTCCATTGTGGAAGATCGGGCCGGCCGGGTCTGGTTAGGTACCAATCAGGGGTTATACTGCTATGATGAGCAGTCGGCAACCGAACCGCTGACGCTCGTATTTGAAGCCGTGAGATATCAGCTGCCCATGGGGTGCAGCAATGTAATGTCTTTCTACGAAGACAGGAAAAAGAACATCTGGTTAAGTACGGTTAACGGGGTGCTGGTTTTTGAGCCCTACCGCAGCGGATCTGCTCTCCGGCTGCAAAGGCATTTCCGGCAACGGGAAGGGGAGCTGAACAGCGAAGATGTGCGGGTGGTACAGGAAGTGAAAGACGGCATTTTCTGGTTCGGCACAAGGGAGGGCGGTATCAACGTGTACAACACCCTCACCCGGCAATTCAGCTATCTTGTTCATCAACCTCACGCAAAGGGGCGGTCCCTGGCCGGGAATGATGTAAGGTCTATCCTCAGGGACCGCTTTGGCGGGTATTGGATCGGTACCATTAACGGCCTGAACTATTATTCCGAAGCGGAGGGCTTCCTGACGTATTCAGCCAATGATTACGACCAGTTTTCGCTTACCAGTAATTCCATCCGGCCGATTTTCCAGGACGCCCGCGGATCGGTGTGGATCGGAACGTATTACAGCGGGGTATGCGTTTATGACCGGCATATCCCGGTTTTCAGGAATTATGCATACAGCCCTTATGTAAGCAGCCTGAGCTACAATGTGGTAAGCGGTATATTGGAAGACAGCAGGGGAAACCTGTGGGTAGGCACGGAAGGGGGCGGGCTGAATTACATGGACCGGTTCGGGCATGTTTTCCGGCAATTCAAACATGATCCGGCGAATCCGGGTACCCTGAGCCATAACCATGTGAAGTCGCTCCATCTTGATCAGGAAGGCGATCTTTGGGTAGGCACCTACCAGGGCGGGCTGAACCTGTTGCGAAAAGGTAGTCATACCTTCCAGCACGTCAGGAATGATCCGTCTGTACCCCATTCGTTATCCCATAATAACGTATATGCCATCAAAGAAGACAGGCAGGGAAATATGTGGTTTGGCACGTATGGCGGCGGTCTCAATCTTAAAAAAACCGGCCGGGAGATGCACTTTGAGAGCTACCGGGCAGGCAAAACGGGCCGTTATCACATCAGCTCAGATCTGATACGCACGGTTTTCATCGATAGCCGGGGCAATATCTGGGTGGGCACTGAAGACGGGCTGAATCTGAAACGCGCGGGCACGGATCATTTTGAAGTTTTCCGTTTTTCGCCCGATGACCCGGGCAGCATCAGCGGAAACGTGGTTATCAGCATCTTTGAAGACAGCCGGAACCGTGTGTGGCTGGGTACGTACAAAGACGGGTTGAACCAATATATCCCGGAGACAGGGTCGTTCAGCCGTTTCAGCGAGCGTGACGGGCTGCCCGGCAACAACATCTTCGGCATACTGGAAGATCAGCAAAAGCTGTGGCTCAGCACCAATAACGGTATCTGCAGCTTCAATCCCGGATCGGGCAGCGTCCGGTCGTATAATATCAAAGACGGCATCGGGGGCAACGAGTTTTCGATCGGCGCTTACTGTAAAGCTGCCGACGGGCAGCTGATTTTCGGTGGTACGCACGGTCTTACTTCTTTTTATCCCCGGAACTTCAGTGCCAGTAACTATGTGCCCCCCATTGTATTTACTGATTTCCGGCTGTTTAACGAACCCGTGGTTCCCGGTAAAAAGCATGTTCTGGAGAAACCCATTTCCGTTACCGATACCATTGTACTCACACACAAGCAGAATATTTTCACCATTGAATTTTCGGCTATCAATTACGTATTGCCTGAAAAGAACAGGTATGCGTATCGCCTGGAAGGCCTGGAAAATCAGTGGAACTACGTAAACGTCCCTTCAGCTACCTATACCAACCTGCATGCGGGTACCTATACGCTGCTGGCCAAAGGGGCGAGCAATGACGGCATCTGGAACGAAGAGCCTGCCGCGCTGACCATCCGGATCCTGCCGCCGCCCTGGCAAACCTGGTGGGCCTATGCCATTTACCTGGCCCTGATCGTGACGGCCGTTTATATGATCATCCGGTTTACCAAAATCAGGAGCCGGCTGGAACACGAGCTGCAGCTGGAACACCTGGAAAATGAAAGGCAACGGGAAATCAACGAGATCAAGCTTAACTTTTTTACCAGCATCTCCCATGAATTTCGTACTCCTCTCACGCTCATCCTGGCACCCGTGCAGCACCTGATCACCCACATGAACCTGGATGAAAATGCCAGGACCATGATGGCTACCGTGAAAAACAACTCGCTGCGATTGCTCAACCTGGTGAACCAGCTGCTGGACTTCAGGAAGCAGGAAAGCGGGAGTTTCCAGCTGGCAGTGGCCGCCCATGACCTCGCGGCGTTCACAGACCGGATCGCAGCGGAATTTACGCACTATGCGGAGGAGCGGAACATCCGTTTTCAATACAAGAGACCCGCGGCGGGTATCGAGGTTTGGTTTGATACCGATCAGTTGGAAAAAGTAATCTATAACCTGCTTTCCAATGCATTCAAGTTTGTTCCTGCAGGAGGAAAGGTAAAGCTGGATGTTGAAAAAACAGAACCTTCCCTTACCTGTCCGCAGGGGGCTGTGGCCATTCGTGTATGGGATAACGGCAAAGGAATTCCTGCCGACAAGCTGTCTTCCATCTTTGAATTTTACTATCAGCTTCAGACCGGACACGAAAAAAGGCAGGGGCATTTTGGTTCGGGGATAGGCCTGGCTTTAGCCAAAAACCTGACGGAAATGCATGGCGGAAAAATCCATGTGGAGAGCTACAACGGAGAGGAACAACCTACCTACACCTGTTTCACGGTGGAGCTGCCTTTGGGGAATGTGCATTTAAAACCGGGGGAAGTGACCGGTTCCGGAAAAGAGGAGCCCGGAAAGCGGGTGGAGGAACCGTCCGTAAAGGATGTTGATGACGCTGTGTATCCTGCAAATGCGCCGGCTCCTACCGGGAACGCTTCCGGCCGGCCGCTTATTCTTGTGGTGGATGACCACGAGGAAATACGGACAGTGATAGCCCAAAGCCTGCTTGACGATTATACGATACTGGAAGCGGCCGAAGGGCAGGAAGGCTGGGAGCTGGTCAGGTCGCATTTACCCGACCTGGTCATCACTGACATCATGATGCCGGTAGCCGATGGCATATCGCTGCTGAAAAACATCAAGCAAACCCTGGACACCAACCACATCCCTGTATTGTTGCTCACGGCACGTACGGCCATGGAAAGCGTTATTGAAGGCCTGCAATCCGGTAGCGACGACTACCTGACCAAACCCTTCCACCCGGAAGTGCTGTCGCTCAAGATACGGAACATTTTAGCCGCCCGTGAGCGTTTCCGCAAAAAGTTTATCCGGGAATATGTGCTCACCCCGCAGCAGGAAGTCAGTGAGCCGGATGCCGATCAGCAATTCCTGCATAAGGTCATCCGGCTGATTGAAGATAACCTTGCAGAAGTAAACTTCAATGTGAATGTACTGGCCAGGGAGCTCAGCATGAGCCGGCCGGTACTTTACCGGAAACTGAAGCAGCTGACCGACTTAAGCGTTATTGAGCTCATCAATATATTACGGCTTAAAAAGGCGGCCCAATTACTTGCCCAGGGCCATACACAGGTCAGCCAGGTGGCCTACCAGATCGGTTTCAGCGACCCCAAGTATTTCAGTAAATCGTTCAGAAACTATTTTGGCAAGTCGCCCAGTGAATACATCGCATTGAATGCCATTGAACAGGCGGAAATTATCACGTATAAATTTGATTCTTTTTCTCACGAGCCCCGTTCTTAACCTTTTTACTTTCGGTTTCTCCTTCTGCCCGGGCTAAATACCTCAGAAGGGACAATCTGAACGATTTTTACTATGGAAATAAGCGATAATTACCCCTGCGGGACGGTATCTACCCGATACCTTTGCAGCACAAGGTACCCGTTCCTGCAATATGATTTATATATGAAAACCGGCCGTAAAAAAACAATTATAACCTGCCTATTTCTCCTGCTTGTAACGGCAGTAAGGTATAATCTGCAGGCTCAATGGTTATGGGATGTGCAGAAAATGCATACCATTAAAGGTCAGCTGGCCTCTTCTGACTATGCACCTGCGTACAGAACCCTGATCCTGGAGGCTGACAGCCTGCTGCTCAGGCAGCACACCTATTCCGTGACCCAAAAAGAAGGTATAGCGCCCAGCGGAGACAAGCACGACTACGTAAGCCTGAGCCGGTACTGGTGGCCTAATCCGGATACCCCCGACAGGCTGCCTTACATTTACAAAGACGGGCAGTCGAATCCCGAACTGAACCACTACGACCGGAATACACTGGGCAATATGTGTTCCGCCGTGAATACGTTATCCCTGGCCTACTTCTACAGCGAAGAGGAAAAATACGCCCAAAAGGCTGTTGAGATCCTCCGGACCTGGTTTTTGAACAAAGACACCCGCATGAATCCACACCTGGAGTACGCACAATTTATTCCGGGAAGGAACGGCTCAAAGGGCCGGCCGGAAGGCCTTATCGACAGCTATTCGTTCGTCGATATGCTTAACAGTATACAATTGCTGAACGGATCGCCGGGCTATACCCCGCAAGACCGGGAAGCGCTTAAACAATGGTTCAGGGATTTTGCCAACTGGTTCCAGGTAAGCAGGCAGGGCAAAATGGAGAACATCGCTAAAAATAACCATTCCACTTCCTACGATGCGCAACTGATCTCTTACCACCTTTTTGCGGGAAATGAGAAAGCCGCCAGAGCCATCATCCGGGATTTCCCGGGGAGAAGGATATTCGCTCAGATCGAGCCGGATGGGAAACAGCCCAACGAGCTGTGGCGTACCCTCGCCTATCATTATTCCCAATACAACCTAAGCCATATGATCGACGTCTGCGCAATGGCCAAAAGGCTGGGAATCGATCTGCTGCATAGCAAGTCGGCCGACGGGCGGTCCATCTTTACAGCAATGGACTACCTCACCTCATTCCTCGGCAAGGAAGTAAGCAGCTGGCCCTACCAGCAGATCAGCGGATGGGAGGCTGAACACCAGGACATCTGCAATGACCTGGTCCGGATCCTCGACATCGATCCCGGCCAGGATGCCTACCGGAACCTGGTACGTACATACGCCCGGCAGGACACGACTGACCGGTGGCGACTGTTGTACGGAGCGGAGTGAAGCGGGGTGCGTTCTGCTGAAGTTTTAACGGATAAGGTAAAAGGATAGATTGAAAGGTAGTATACTTTCCGGTCTTTCAATATAGAGGAATGCTCTGATTAGAGAGAAACTTCCAAAAGCTCTTTACCAATGCGGTGTAGTTCTTTTTCTATTTCCTTCTTCCGGGATTCGCTCGGGATTTTGCTGCCGTTAATATAAGCTGCTATCAAGGGTTGGGAAATACCTAATCTTCTGGCAAAAGCGGAAATATTCAATTCTTGAACTTGCTGAATGTTTTCCCCATTTTCGGTTTAAAAAAGCCCCCGAAGCTCAAATCCTCGTCCAGTTCCGCCCAATGTATGCCGAAAGCGGAGGTGGTATAGCTTTCCCTTTGTTTTTGAGTAGCATTTTTCAGGCTCGGATAATCGGCAAAGTACTCCGTTCCTGTTTTACCCTCTTTGGTTTCTATGTGTATGGCTTCATCGGTAAGCCATATTTTAATAATATCTGCAAGTACCATAGCTATTTGTTATAAAAAAAGTCTGTCCAACACGCTATAGCTATTTCCTTTAAGACGTTTTTATTTTCAGGCAAGTAATACCTCGGCCGGAATACCAAAGTGTTTATGGAGCTTCTTAACCATATTTAAAGTAAGCTGCCTTTTTTTGTTCAGAACCTCGGAAACCCGGTTTTCTCCGCCAAAATAACGGGCAACATCCTTTTGGTTCAGATTCAGCATTTCCATACGCTGTTTAATGGCCTCTATCGGATCCAGCGGAGGCATAGGGTAGTGTTTTTTCTCGTAATCAATGGCCAGTACGGTAATGGCTTCCAAAATGTTCAGGGCCTTTGTTCTTTGGGCTTCGTCTTCTATCATATCCGCATCAACCAAAGCCTCAATGATCTGGCTGGCCTCCTCAAAATCCTCCTCTGTTACGATGGGCTTGATTTTTATATCGTCAATATTCATAATCAGATGTTTTTTATATCCTCTATCTTATCGTAGTCTTTATGGATGCCTATGAACCTGACAAAAACAAACCCTCTGTCATACTCGAATTTTGCAATCATCCTGTACTTGTTGCGACAAATGTTGAATACGATCCGGCTATTTCCTACGGTGTCAGCTCCTTTGAACAGCTTAATTACCTCATTCGGGTTTTTAAAGTCTGTTTCCTCTACCACGTCAAACCACGTCTTTAACGACGGGTATGCATCAGGATAGATGTTCCAGAACTTTGCCAGTGCCTTTGGTGAATATTCTCATAACAGTGTGAAGGTAAATAAAATTCCCAAATGTGGAAGTGATTTAAAAAAGTGCCCTAACCCTTAACCAACTTCACTATAGATTACTCTCCTGCCATCTTCCAAATTCTAAGTTCTTGTGTATGATGTCAATTTGCTGAATCCAATATGCTCTTTATAGACAGTGTGGTGAGCATTTATGACCGCAATATTGATTTCCCTATAAAAGGGTCGAGTTTGTACCTCAACTCGATAAGGTACAATAAAGGTACAAAAATAAACGTAATAAACTTATAGTATCACAAAACAGATCGTAATATCAATGCAATAAAAAAGCCCTTAAATCAGGGCTTTATAATGATTATTCTATTTTTATTACTGGTTTGTTTATCCCGGTTACTTTCCGATACAAAACTTCCCGAAAATATTCTTCAGCAAATCATCTGTTGATATCGTCCCTGTAATTTCCCCCAGATGATGCAGCGCCACGCGGATATCCTGGGCCAGGAAGTCGCCGGTGATGCCGGCGGCCAGGCCGGAGAGGACGTCGTTGAGGGCGTCGTTGGCTTTGGAGAGGTGTTCGTAGTGGCGGATGTTGGTGATGGTGTTATCTTCGGTTTTCAGGTCCTGAACGGCGCTGACAACGGCGGTTTTGAGAGCTTCGAGGCCCTGGTTTTCTTTGGCGGAAATGCTGAGCTCTTCGTCCCGGATAGGGGCAGGGGAAAGATCGGTTTTGTTTCTTACCCAGAATAAAACCTGCTGGTCGGAAACCTGGTCGCGCAGGTTTTGCAGGAAAGAGTAGCCTTCCGGTGAATCGTAGAGAAAGATCACCAGCCGGGCTTCTTTCAGGGCCTTTTTGGAGCGTTCTATCCCCATCGACTCGATGAGGTCGTCGGTTTCCCGGATGCCGGCAGTATCAATGAAGCGGAATTTGATCCCGCCAATGATCAGCGTGTCTTCGATGATGTCGCGGGTGGTGCCGGCAATGTCGGTGACAATGGCTTTTTCTTCGTTCAGCAGGGCATTCAGCAGGGTCGATTTCCCGGCGTTGGGTGCTCCGATGATGGCTACCGGGAAGCCTTCCTTGATGGCGTTCCCGTTATCAAAGGAGCTCAGCAGGGGCAGGATCTGGGCCTGGATGTTCAGGATCAGCGCGCGGAGGTCGTCACGGTCGGCAAATTCCACGTCTTCTTCGCCGAAGTCCAGCTCCAGCTCTACCAGGCTCGCGAAATGGATGAGGTCTTCGCGCAGCACGGCCAGCTTTCTGGAAAACCCGCCCCGCAGCTGATGCAGCGCCGTTTTATGGGCTGCTTCAGAATCGGCGGCGATCAGGTCAGCTACGGCTTCGGCCTGTACCAGGTCCATCTGGCCGTTTAAAAAGGCGCGTTGGGTGAACTCACCGGGAGCCGCTAAACGGCATCCGTTTTGCACCAGCAGCTTTAAAACATACCGGATAATGTACGGGCTGCCGTGGGTAGATATCTCGATCGAGTCTTCGGCTGTGAACGATTTCGGCGCTTTGAAAACGGACACCAGCACTTCGTCTACGGTTTTGTTACCGTCTGTTATCCGGCCGTAGTGGATAGTGTTTCCGGCTGCTTTGGTCAGGTCCCCGCCTTTGAAAATAGTATTGCCTATTTCAAGAGACCCGGGTCCTGAAACACGTATAATCGCCAAGGCTCCTACTCCGGGTGGAGTGGCTACAGCACAAATGGTATCCTGGTAATTCAAATTCTGATCTTTTTCAGTTACAAAGATAGTGTATTGTCTATAAATTGCGTTTGATCATGGTCAGACCAGCGGGGAGACAGGCAATAAAGTATTCTTTCTCCCGTAATTTATATTTTACGGTTACCAACTATTTTTACCCCTGATTTTACATTCCCTCTAACTTTCTCTATTTTTGAGCCCGGAATAACCCCATACGGCATAGATGTTATTTGACTCGCTGCAGTTTATACTGTTTTATATCGTAGTTACCATCCTTTATTTTTCGATTCGTCATCGGGGAAGGATCTGGCTGTTGCTGCTGGCGTCGTGTTATTTCTACCTGGTGTTCAAGCCGGTGTATATCCTGATCCTGCTGGTGACCATTGTGGTCGATTATTTTGCCGGTATCTGGATCGCCAACAGCGAAGGCAGGAAACGAAAATGGTTCCTGGTGCTAAGCCTGATTGCCAACATAGGCTTCCTGGCCTTTTTCAAATACTGGAACTTTTTTAACGATAATCTTACCCACCTGCTGAGCCTGTTCGGTATGGTGAATCACCTGCCCGACTATCGGCTGGAGCTACCCATCGGGCTGTCGTTTCACACGTTCCAGGCCATGAGCTATACCATTGAGGTGTACCGCCGGAAGCAGAAGCCCGAGAAAGATTTCATCATTTACTCGCTCTATGTAATGTTTTACCCGCAGCTGGTGGCCGGACCTATCGAAAGGCCCCAGAACATGCTGCCCCAGTTTCATACCTTTTTCAGGTTCAACTGGGAGAATATGAAATCGGGCCTCATGCTGATGCTGTGGGGGCTCTTCAAGAAGGTGGTGATCAGTAACCGCCTGGCCGAAATGGTCGACTATTGCTTTGATAACCCGGCTGAACATCCCGGCCTGACCCTCCTGGTGGCATCGGTGTTTTACAGCTTCCAGATCTATTGTGATTTTTCCGGTTATTCTGATATCGCCATTGGTGCCGGCCGGACCATGGGGTTCACCCTGATGAAAAACTTCGATGTGCCCTATTTGTCCAAAAGTATCGGTGAGTTCTGGCGGAGGTGGCACATTTCCCTATCCACCTGGTTTAAAGATTACCTGTATATCCCGCTGGGCGGCAGCCGCGAAGGGGAGTGGAAATTGTACCGCAACCTGGCCATTGTGTTCCTGGTGAGCGGGCTCTGGCACGGTGCCGCCTGGACCTTCATCATCTGGGGCGGTCTGCATGCTGTATTCCAGATCCTGGCGCGTATGCGCGACCGATACCTGCCTTTCCGGGTTCCTAAAAACGATGTGCTGTCGGTTATTTTTACGTTTGTCCTTGTTACCCTGGCCTGGGTGTTTTTCCGGGCCAAAGGCCTGTACAATGCAAAGGTGATCCTGGGTAAGCTGCTGACGTTCGACTTTTTCAGCGGCTATTCCATGCCGTACTCGGTCAATGAATTTATCTTCTGCTGGCTTCTTATTGCTGCCCTGTTCCTGAAGGATATTTTTGCTACGGAAACCAGCGTAAAAAATACGCCGGTGTTTTACCTGAAATTTGCAGGACTGGCCGTTTTGTGTTACTTCTTCGGCGTATTTTCGGGTGATCAATTCATTTATTTCCAGTTTTGATGAAGGTACTGAAATACATAGCGTTGGTGATTTGCGGTTTCCTGTGGTTCCTGGGATGCTCACGCGATACCGTCGTGTACCTGGTAGACAACGGGTTCATCGGCGACGATTTCCGGTACGGTGATCTGTACCGTCTTTCCAATCTTTCGGCTTACCGGGTGCCGGCAGAGAAATGCGACAGGCCTTATCGGGGGGCAAAGGTACCGGTGGCACTTTACCTGGCCGGTGACAGCTTTACGGAAGAGGGGCGGGTGAACCGGAATGAATATGCCACCGATCGTTACTTTCGCTCATTTGTGGCTGACGGGCAGGTACCGCTGCAGCTTTCAGACGGGAAAAAGATCCTGGTGATTGAGACCGTAGAGCGGCACCTGCGCGAGCGCTTCTCCGAAAAGCCCTGGATGAACTGGGTTGTGTCCCAACCGGCCGCTGCTGTGCCTGGCCCGGAGTCTTTCTCCTTTGCAGGGCTCTATCGTGCCCTGGTAGATTACAAGATTCCTTACCGCGAGGAGATGCATGAATCGGTGCTCTTCAGCAGTGATTTTATCCTGAAAATCAAAGAATGGAAAGCAGATTTCAACTACCGGGTTTTCGGGCGGGTAGATCCGAAAGTGGGTGTGCTAAAAAACCAGCTGGTGTATGATCTTGACCTCGCACCGGGCATCAGCTCGGTGTATGACCCGGTGCCGGAAGAGGAGATCAGCCGCATTGTAAAACATGCCAATGCTACCTGTGAACATTACCGCTCACTGGGTTTTGATGAGGTTTATCTGAGCATTATTCCCAATAAATCCAGCCTGTTAATCCGGGATGATACCGCTTATAATCACCTGGTGGAACGGGTGGAGGGCCATCCGGATCTGCAGGTACCTGTGATCAGCGTGTGGAAAGCCTTTACCGCAAAAAACTATTACCAGGCAGGAGATTCCCACTGGAATTGCGCAGGGCAGAAGCTTTGGGTAGATGCCGTCAACGAGCAGCTCTCCAACCACTGATCCGTAGGATCAGCACACCCACTACCCGGGGATTTATCCCCGAGGGGACGGCGGCACGCCACTCCCGGGCCTATAGCCCGCCCTCCAACAACACCTCCGCAAAGGCCCGGATATCGTGGGTATCGCGGTAGGCGGCTCCGTCAATAACCGGGGGCGACTGCCTGTAGCGGAGGATCGCGCTCCGGATGGCCTGCGGATCATGGGGGTTGACCACGTCGCCCAGCTTATATTTCTTCACCAGCTCGGCCATTACACCGCTGTCAGAAACAATCACCGGCTTATCGTGCCGGGCGGCTATGCCTACCACCCCGCTTGACCCGAAGAAGTTGACGTTCATGCGGAGAATAACATCCGATTGGTGAAAGGTACTTTCCATTTCTTCGTCTGAAATGAATTCGTCGCGGGTGATCATCGTGAACGGTCCGGTTTTGAGCCTTTTCAGCTCGTCTTCATACCCCGGTTTGAACTTACCGATGATCAGCAATGTTATATCAGTATAGGGCAGCTCATTCAGGGCTGCCAGTATATTCTCATTGTTTTTACGTTCATCCGCATAACCGAACTGCAGCAACACCATGTGATCATCCGGAATACCGTACTGTTTACGCAGGTCAGAGCCTTCTGCCATAGGGTAGTCAAACCAGGGGTCGGGCAGGGTAAAAAAGCGGCGGGCATCCAGCCAGGCGGGCATCTGCTCATCGTTCAAAATAAATATTTTATCGAGAGAGGGGTTACGGAGCGCCAGCTTCATCACCATCTGCTTTTGCAGCTTTGATTTCAGGAACCGCATTTTTTGAAGTATTCCCCTGCCTTCGGGTTCCATGCGCGCATAGGGCCGGAACCAGATCCCCGAGATTTTATAGGGAGCTGTATTTCTGCCGATGGCCACCTGGTAAAGATCCAGCTCCATCAGGATCACCCGCTGACAGCCGTACCGCCGGGCTTCGCGGTCAATGAGCGTCCATTCTGCCGCTGATTTTTGGAGCAACCCCGGCTGGCTTTGCAGCTGTTTTTGCTCTTCTGCTGCGGGTTGAATAACCTGTATATGCGGATAGGCGCTCTCAAGCTGAAAATCAGCTGAGCGGTTAACCAGGAATACAAATTCATCGTTCGGCCTGTTCTTCCCGGCGTAGTGCAGCAGGTTATTCACAAAACCGAATTTGTGCCCGTTGAGAGTGATATTTAAGTCAGCGATAAGGTACTTCATTCTGATAAAAAGTTCCGGGTTCAGAGCAGGGAGTTCTGATTTTCCGGGCAATGCCTGTGAGCTAAAGGTTACGGATCAGTCGGTATAAACGTGCTTCGACGGGATACGGATCAGCAACAGGAACCCGGCCACAAACAGTACGATCAGGAACAGGATGGAATTGCGCATGCTGCCGGTCTGATCCAGGATGAACCCGAATATAAACGTTCCGAGGGTCAGTGCTATTTTCTCCGTAATGTCATAAAAGGCAAAATAGGCCGAAGTTTCTTCCGCATTGTCAGGGATAAACTTGGCAAAAGTAGACCGGGAAAGCGACTGTATCCCGCCCATGACCAGGCCCACCAGGCAGGCAATAACATAAAACTGGTTGGCGGTGGTTGTAAAATAGGCGGCTATGGGTACGATGGTCCAGAGCACGATCTCGATCCGTAAAGCAATGGTGTTACCGAATTTTTCAGATAGCAGGGATGCCAGGTAAGAACCGGGAATGGCAATAAGCTGGATCAGTAGCAGGGTAGTGATCAGCCCCTGCCTCGGGATATTGATTTCTTCGTTGGCAAAGAGGGTGGCTACATAAATGACGGTCATCACGCCCATGTCATAAACCAGGAAAGCCAGCAGGAAACGTTTCAGGTACCGGCTTTTGCGCACATTCAGGAAGGTGTTTTTCAATTGCAGGAAACCGTTTTTAAGAAACTTCGACTGGAAAGGCTTGTTCTCGTCTTTGGGCAGGCGGAAAAACGGGATCTGCGCAAAGCCGGCCCACCAGAGCCCTACGGTAATGAAGGAAATACGGGTGGTAAAGCCGGAGTCGGAGTCGGCCTGCGTTAACCCGAACAGATCGGGCTTCATGATCAGGAGCAGGTTAAAGATGAGCAGCAGCACGCTTCCCACGTATCCGAACGCAAACCCGCGCGCGCTGAGGCGGTCATAATGCTCTTCTGTGGCGATCTGCGGGATAAAGGCATTGTAAAATACAAGGCTTCCACCCCAGCCGATGATCGACAGGCCGAAGGCGATCATAACGAATTCCAGGTTTTCCGGGGTGAAAAAGTAGAAATACGTACAGGAGGCAGCCCCCAGGTAGCAGAAGAATTTCATGAACATCTTTTTCCGCCCGGAGTAGTCGGCAATGCCGGTAAGAATGGGGTTGAGAAAGACCAGCAGCAGGGAGGCTGCCGAAATGGTAAACGTATAGAGGGCGTTCTTATCAAATTTAAAATTGAAAAAAGAAACGAGCTCTTTGGTGCCGCTGATTTCAGAAACCTGTACGGTAGACTGGTAGTAAATAGGAAATATAACGGTAATAATGACCAGGTTATGAACAGAATTGGCCCAGTCGTACATACACCAGGCATTCCACGTTTTCTTGTTATTCATTAAAGGGTTTCGGGTTTGGTAATGTTGTTTTTTGTGTTTTTGTCTTTCTGCCTGGCTATGGAGCCACCTCTCGAAAACACGAATTTACGAAAAAACGAATTTACAAAAAAACAAAACCATCCTCTCCAGCCGGTTTTACGCACAAATCCGATATATTTGCTCTTGTTCGACCTTAAACTAAGTAAAAGCATTCATGTCTCAGAAAAGGAGCCCGATGTTTGCCGTAATCGGCGCGTCATCAGTGGGTACCATGATCGAGTGGTACGATTTTTATATTTTCGGAAGTCTTGCCACCCTTATCTCCACCAAGTTTTTCCCGGGCGGGAATGAAACCCTTGCCTTTTTGTCAACGCTGGCCACTTTTGCCGCCGGGTTCATTGTGCGGCCTTTCGGTGCTTTGTTTTTCGGCCGGCTGGGCGATCTCATCGGAAGGAAATATACCTTTATGGTCACGCTGCTGCTCATGGGCGGCGCCACTTTCCTGATCGGCTGTATCCCGGCATACGAAACCATCGGCATTATTTCACCCCTGTTGGTGCTGCTGCTGCGCCTGCTGCAGGGACTGGCCCTGGGTGGAGAGTATGGCGGTGCTGCTACCTATGTGGCCGAGCATTCGCCCGATCACCGGCGGGGCCTGATGACCTCCTGGATCCAGACCACGGCCACGGCGGGCCTGATCATTTCGCTGATCGTGATTGCGGTTACCCGGAGCAGCATGTCGGAAGAATCTTTTCATGCCTACGGCTGGCGGATACCCTTCCTGGCTTCTGCAGTCATGATCTACGTATCGTATATCATCCGGAAAAACATGCATGAGTCGCCCCTGTTTGCCAGGGCCAAAGCAGAAGGAAAGACCTCTGCTAACCCCCTGAAAGAGTCATTCGGTAACCGGTATAACCTGAAATATGTGCTCCTGGCTTTGCTGGGGGTGACTATGGGACAGGGTGTGGTATGGTACACCGGCCAGTTTTATGCCATGTCGTTTATAGAACGCGTCATGCATGTTCCGAAGGTACAGGTAGACGGTATCCTGATCTGGGCGCTCTGCCTGGGTACCCCTTTCTTTATCTTTTTCGGATGGCTGTCGGATAAGATCGGGCGAAAATGGATCATGATGGCGGGGATGCTGGTGGCGGTACTGAGCTACCGGTTTATTTATACGCAGATGTACGAGACAACAAACGTACAGAACAAGACTGAGCTGACCGGCGAGACGGTGTTTAATACAACGGCAGCAGGAGCAGATTCGGTATATACCACTACCCGCAAGTACAGCGATGGTACCCTGTACAGCGAGGTCACCACCGTAAAAGCCGGAGCCCGGCATACGGATAAGGCCGTGACCATTAACGACGCAGATAAGCGCACACTGATCTTCTGGGTGTTCATCCAGGTGCTTTTTGTGACCATGGTTTACGGGCCGATAGCCGCTTTCCTGGTAGAAATGTTTCCTGTAAAAATACGGTATACGTCAATGTCGCTGCCGTATCATGTGGGAAACGGTATTTTCGGCGGACTGCTACCGGCCATTGCCACCTTCCTGGTCACCCGGGCAGGAGCCCTCAATGAAAAGGCGGTTGAGCAGGGGCTGTTGCCACCGGTAGATAAGCCTTACCTGGAGGGGTTGTGGTATCCTATGGTGATTGCGGCCATCTGCCTGGTCATAGGCGTGGTGTACCTCGACGGCAAAGATAACCGCGTAGACGATTAAAAAGCCGTTGAAAAACTACAAAACGGGTTAAATTACACCCGGAACTAAGAACCCGGAACTCGGAACTCGGAACTAAGAACTCGGAACTTCTATGAATACAATAAAACGAATTTTAGGTATTGTATGGATCCTGCTGGGAGTGGCAGCGGTCTGGTACCTGGTCTATAACCAGGCTATTCCCCTGTGGAAAGCCGGCGGTGAGAACATCATTGCCGCGGTAATTTACATTTTTGTTCTCTGTCCTATTGTTGCCGGCTCATTGGGCTGCTTCGGCTGGTTTGCCTTTCGGGGGGAGTTTGATGAATAAAATTTGTCATACGAATGATTATATGTTATTTTTGAGCTTGCGGGCTATATATAACATCAACGTAACCTTATGAAACAGGCGATTATCACCACTTCCGTTTTTGATTTGTTCAAAATCGGGCCCGGGCCGTCAAGCTCCCATACCATAGGACCTATGAAAGCCGGGTACGATTTTCTTGAGCGGATAAACCGCCTTACCTTTCCGGCGCACCGGGAGCTGAAAATAGAGATTCACCTGTACGGGTCGCTGAGCGCCACCGGTAAAGGGCACGGTACAGACCGGGCTGTTATCGGCGGACTTCTGGGCTGGTTGCCCGAGTCGGTTAACCCGGCAGCTTTTACCTCATTGCTGAAGAACCCCGGTGACGCCTACGCGGTCAAAGCAGGAGAGCACACGGTAACGGTATCTGCCGCCAGCGTGATTTTCCAACGGGTGAGGTACGATTCTCCACACCCCAATACCGTGGTCTTTAAGCTGCTGGGCGACGGTGAAGTTTTGCACGAGGAAGAATACTATTCAGTAGGGGGAGGATTTATTCAGCGGAAGGGAGAAGGGAAAGGAGAGGAGAGCAAAATACAGCCGCCATATCCTTACGCCACTATGAAGCAGCTGAAAGATCACCTGGTTACGCACGGGATATCGCTTTCGGAGCTGATGCTGGCCAACGAAGAAGCCCTGTCAGGCCTGGACAGGAAGGACATCCTGAAAAAAATAGACGATATCATTGAAACCATGCACAAGGCGGTGAAGCGGGGCTTAAAGCACCGGGGAGAGCTGCCGGGCACTATACGGCTGAGAAGGAAGGCCCCTGTTTTGTATGAGCAGGCCAAAAGCAGCGCTTCCACGTCAGACAGCTTCATGGTGTTCCTGAACGCCTATTGCATGGCGGCATCGGAAGAAAACGCTGCGGGGAACCTGGTGGTTACTGCGCCTACTTCGGGGGCTTCAGGGGTGATACCGGGCGTGACGTACCTTTTAAAGAATCATTACCATTACGACAGGCGGAAAATCAGGGGCGGAATGCTTGCGGCTGCTGTTATCGGGTTCCTGATCAAGCATAACGCGTCTATTTCCGGTGCAGAAATGGGCTGCATGGGAGAGATCGGCTCGGCCTCGGCTATGGCGGCGGCCATGCTGGCGCATTGTGCCGGTAAAAGCATTGAAACCATCGAAGTAGCGGCTGAAATTGCTATTGAGCATCACCTGGGCATGACCTGTGACCCTATCGGCGGGTATGTGCAGATCCCCTGTATAGAAAGGAATGCCATGGGGGCCATTAAAGCGTACAATGCCTACCTGATTGCGTCTTCGGGCAACCCCGGCGACCAGAAGATCTCTCTTGACAGCGTTATAAAAGTAATGCGGGCCACCGGCCGCGATATGTCTAAAAAGTATAAGGAGACGTCTGAAGCGGGCCTGGCGCTGAGCGCAACGGAGTGTTGAGTTTTTTTTTGTAAATTCGTGAAGTTGAGTTTTCGTAAACATGAAAAAAATACTCACCAATCTCACTTTCTGGGTTTTGTTGTCTATTGTGGCCGGCACACTGCTGGGGCATTATTTCCCTGACCTGGCTTTAAGCCCCATTATGGACAAGCCAGTGAAGTTCAGCCTTATCCTTACTTCTTTTGAAATCAAAGCCTCTTTCAGTGAGGCATTCAGCAGCGCATTTATCAGCCTGGTCAAGATTTTTATTAACCCCATTATCTTCCTGACCATTACCCTGGGCATGATCTCTATGGGAAACCTGAAGAAAGTAGGGAAGGTGGGCGCCAAGGCCCTTATTTATTTTGAAGTGGTGACCACGCTGGCGCTGATCATTGGAGTGGTGGTGGCCAATGTGATCCGGCCGGGTGTTGGTGTGGAAAGAAAGCATATTGCCGGGGGAGACATCAGCCGTTATACGCAGCAGGTAGATGATTTCACCTGGGCTCAGTTCTTTTGGGATAACGTTACGTTGCAGGTGCTGGTGCTCTCGCTGGTTCTCGGCATAATTTTCAGCAATTACAGCGGAAGGCAAAAGGTAGTAGACTTCCTGAACCCTATAGCCCGGGTGGTGTTCCGGGCCCTGCACAAGGTAATGTACCTGGCACCGTTGGGTGCTTTTGGCGGAATGGCCTATACGGTGGCCGTTTACGGGATTGATACCCTGCTCCCCCTGGCCAGCCTGATGGTTACGGTATATATCACCATGGCTCTTTTTATCTTTATTGTGCTGAACCTGATCCTGCGGCGGTATAAAGTGCGCATCGGGCGTTTTCTCCGGTATATCCGTGAAGAGCTCCTGATTGTTCTGGGCACGTCTTCTTCTGAAGCGGCCTTACCCTCGCTGATGGAGAAGCTGGAAAAAATGGGCTGTTCGAAATCGGTGGTGGGGCTGGTGGTGCCTACCGGGTATTCGTTTAATCTTGACGGTACAACCATTTACCTGTCTATGGCGGTTATTTTCCTGGCCCAGGTGTATAACGTACACCTGACGTTTGAGCAGGTGCTGACGGTTATCGGGATATTGATGGTGACATCCAAAGGTGCTGCAGGCGTTACGGGCAGCGGCTTTGTAGTGCTGGCTTCAACTCTTACTGCCATCAAGGTTATCCCGGTAGAAGGACTGGCTCTTCTGCTGGGGGTTGACCGTTTTATGTCAGAAGCCCGTGCTATCACCAATTTCATCGGGAACGGTGTGGCCACCATCTGGATCTCGAATAATGAGGGCGAATTTGATCGTGAAAAGATGGAAGCAGCCTTCCGGGAGTAGCCGGTTTCCGGTATGGAGCACGTACATAAGGGCCGCCTGTAGGCGGCTTTTTTATGTAAAAATCAACGATTTTGTTACTTTTTTTAAAAATAGTTAAAAATAAATAGTACTTTATTTTTAATTTTATTAAAATATATTTTAACTTTGTTTAATAAAGGTAAAAGAATATGAAACTCCCTATCGTTTGCCCTAGTTGTGAAAACATCCTTAAGGTGAGCCAGATGAAGTGCAGCTATTGCGACACCTCCATCAGCGGAAGCTTTGATCTGCCGGTCTTGCTGAGGCTGACCCAGGAAGAGCAGGAATTTATCCTGAATTTCTTTCTTTCCAGCGGAAGCATTAAGGAAATGGCACGACAGGCCGATATTTCTTACCCCACCATGCGAAATAAAATGGATGACCTGATAGAAAAAGTGAAAACCCTGCAAACCGTATAATGATGAAAAAACTGTTTAATCCTGTTGCGCATTTTGATGAGAAAGTACTGCTGGGAGCAGGCCTGGCCTCTGTAATTATTGCTATTGTTTTCGGTTATCTTTTTGGGTTTAAGCTGGATGCTTTATTTCATATTACCTATGCAAAGAAAGATTGGTCGGAAGTAGGTATTACTACCTTACGCAGTTACGGGGTTGCCGTTGCCGCTTTTTTTCTGCTGGGCTTACTCATTAATAAGAGAGCCCGTTTTATCGATATTCTTAATACGGTTCTTATTGCTAATGTTCCGCTCGTGGCTCTTTCACTTCTTCAGAAATTACCTTTTATTTCGAATGCATTAGACGCAGTACTTCGAAACCCGAAAGGCTTGGACCCGTTGACTATAAGTGCTCTGATGTTAATAAGCCTGATTGTTTTTCCCTTAACTGTGCTGTGCTTTGTACTTCTCTATAATGGTTTCAGAACTTCTGTTAATATGAAGGAGTGGTATCATATCACCTTGTTTGTTATGGTAGCGATATTCGTGAATTTTACCCAATTTATATAGTAAGCATTTCACCTTATGAAAAAGTTATTCATTGTTTTGATCCTGGTTTTTACAGGGCCTCTATATGCCCAGAAGAAGAAGAAAGCGGAGAAAATTGCAGATCCGCTTGCCGGCATTGAAAAGGAACTGGAGCAAATCCTGAAAGACCGTAAAGCCGCCGGTTTTGCGGTGGCAGTGGTCAAAAAAGACAGCGTAATCTATGCCCGGGGTTTCGGGTACAGGGATTACGAAAACAAGCTTCCCGTGACGCCCAATACCCTCTTTGCCATAGGGTCGTGCACCAAAGCCTTTACCGCATCACTCCTGGGGCTGATGAACAAAGAAGGTAGCCTGGATTTCAACAAGCCGGCCAGGGATTATTTGCCCGGCCTCAAGTTTTTTAACGACGACCTGACCCGTAATATAACCGTTAAAGATCTTATCGTGCACCGGACCGGCCTGCCCCGTCATGATTTATCGTGGTATTTGTTCAGCACGGATTCCAGGGAGGAGCTCCTGAAACGGATTGAATATATGGAGCCCACCGCTCCGCTAAGGCAAACCTGGCAGTATAACAATTTCATGTACCTTGTTCAGGGCATGGTGGCTGAAAAGCACTACGGGGAGACCTGGGAAAAGATTGTTGACAAAAAGCTATTGGAGCCCATGGGAATGAAACGGTCTAACAGCTCGATACCGGTATTAACGGCAGACAGCGATGCGGCTTTGGGGTATGAGCTCAAAAACGACAGCCTGGTTTCAAAGATGGATTATTACAATATTAACGCTATGGGCCCTGCCGGAAGCATCAACAGCAGCGCAATAGAAATGACCCGGTGGCTGAAAGTATGGATAAACAAGGGGAAGCTGAACGGCAAAGAAATACTGCCTGAGTCTTATATAAACGAGGCCATCAGCTCTCAGATGGTAATTTCTCCGCTTTTACCGCAGCCGGAGTCGCCTGATGTACATCTATCCAATTACGGGTATGGCTGGATGTTAAGCTCTTACAGAGGCCATTACCGGGCAGACCACGGTGGAAATATCGACGGGTTTTCGGCAAATGTTGCTTTCTATCCCACCGACAGCATAGGAATAGTGGTGTTGACCAATCAGAATGCTTCTTCCCTGAACAGTGTGGTCAGAAATACCATTGCCGACCGCTTATTGGTTTTAAAACCTGTTGACTGGAATGACAGGATGAATAAAGCACAGGCGAAATCAGGTTCCGGTTCGACAGGCGAAGAGAACCGGAAAAAAGGTACGCAGCCCTCGCATCACCTGGAAGAATACGCCGGGCTGTATACCCATAAAGCGTACGGAACTTTTGAAGTGAAGTATCAGAATGACTCGCTGATGGCTGTATTCCCGGTCGAAAAAATGTGGCTCCGGCATTACCATTACGATGTTTTCCAGGCAGTAGGCTATGATGATAACGGGCGGGTGGATACCACCGAAGTTTTTAATGTGCTTATCCCGTTTTATATGAATGAGGCCGGAGATATCGTTTCCACGAAGCTGCAGCTTCAGCCCGGGCTGGATGCCTTAACGTTTACCAAAGCCGGTAAATCGAAAGAGGTGAGTGAAAATGAGCTCCAGGTGTTTGTGGGGGAATATCAGCTGGCCCCGCAGGCCATTGCCCGGGTATATACAAAAGACAAAAAGCTGTATTTATTTATCCAGGGACAACCGGAATATGAGCTGCTACCCGTTGGAGACCGGAAGTTTGAAATAAAAACCTTAACGGGTTTTAGTGTGGAATTTGAAGGGAAAGATGACAGCGTGGAGGCAGTGAAATTTATTCAGCCTAACGGTATTTTTAAAGCAGGTAAAGTCAAGTAAAAATTAGCGCTCACAGCTAAAATTTAATACAGATGAAAAAGCTATTAATTCTCTTATTGGTCATGGCTCATACGGTTTGGGCCCAGGAAATCACCGGTTCATGGTCAGGCGAGCTGGCTGTGCAGGGAACCCGGCTTCCCCTCATTTTTAATATCAGCCGGGAGGGAGACGGCTACAAAACCACTATGGACTCCCCCCGGCAGGGAGCAAAGGGGATCCCACTCGGGGAAACCCGCTTTGAAAACGGTGAGCTGACCATCAATTCACCGGCGCAGGCGCTGAAATACACCGGGAAACTGAAAGATGAAAACACGCTGGAAGGTACGTTTTCTCAGGGGGGAATGAACCTCCCGTTTATCCTTCAAAGAGGGATACCGGCAGCTGCTGAGCTCAAACGTCCGCAGATGCCGAAGCCGCCGTATCCTTATAATACGGAAGACGTCACCTTCAGGAATGAAAAGGAGGGGAATCTGCTGGCCGGAACGTTGACAGCACCGGGTGAAAGTAAAGATATTCCTATTGTGGTAATGATTACCGGGAGCGGAGCGCAGAACCGTGATTCGGAACTTGCCGGGCATAAGCCTTTTTGGGTGATAGCTGATCACCTGGCAAAACAAGGGATCGGCACACTTCGGCTCGATGACCGGGGAGTAGGCGGCTCGGAAAGAGGGAAGGCGGGTCCCACCAGTGCAGATTTTGCGGGAGATATCAGCTCAGCCGTTAATTTCCTGGCAGAAAGGGGCTACACCCGCATCGGGCTGATGGGCCATTCAGAAGGAGGAATGATAGCACCCATGGTGGGAACTACCAACAATAAAGTAAAATTTATGGTATTGCTGGCAGGTCCGGGAATTCCCCTGGACAGGAACATGGATCTGCAGCTTTCCAATCTGTACAGAGCCACAGGGCTAAGTGAGGAAGTCGTAAATAGATTATCTCAGGGATTTAACAGGCTGATCCGGGAGGTTAATGAAAGGGAAACACCCCATACTGACCAGGAATTAAGAGCAGAGCTGAGTACCGTTTTTTCCGGAGTGCCCGAAAACCTGGGAAATGCTTTTATGAACGAGATCGGCCCTTTGTTTTCTTCGCCCTGGGGGCGGTATTTCCTAAGGTTTAAGCCGGAAGAATACCTTTCAAAAATTAAGGTTCCTTTATTGGCTTTAAACGGAAGCAAAGATATGAATGTTCCGGCTAAAGAAAACCTGGAAGGCATCAGGATGTCGTTGGAGAAAGGAGGAAACAAGCATTTTGAGGTAGCAGAGTTTGAGGGGTTGAACCATTTATTTCAAACCGCAAAAACCGGTAGCCCGGCAGAGTACAGCCTCCTGGAAGAAACCATTTCCCCGAAAGTACTGGAGAAGATCAGCACCTGGGTGCTGAATTTAAAGTGAGGCGGGTATTGGGACAGCGTTTTCCGCCGGGAAACCCTGCCCCAATCCTGTCATAAATACTTTTTAAAAATAGCATAAAGCACCTTTATATCCCATTCATTCAGGGTATTCTCCGGGCTGTCATCCTGGATATAATGAATTTTAAAGGCCCTGACGGTATTGTCTATGTTCCGGATATCGTAGCCGATAATACGCAGGGCCAAAACGGGGTCGAAGCTCGCCGGAGGGGTTTCCGGCTCTTCGTCATACCAGTACCCGAAGCCCTCTTCCGCCAGTCGTTTCCAGGGAAACCGGAAGGGGTCGACTTTCCGGTTAGGGGCATAGTCGGCATGCCCCAGGAAATTGCCCTGCGGAATATTGTAAGTTTCCCTGAGTACTTTCAGCAGCCCGATCAATGCGTTGATCTGTACCTCGGGCCAGGGATCAGTGGTACCGTTATTGTCCATTTCAATGCCGATTGAAGAGGAGTTCATATCGGTATTATTTCCCCATTTTCCCAAGCCTGCATGCTGTGCCCTGGCGTAGTCATTGACCATTTGCACCACCTTGCCGTCTCTTCCCACCACGTAGTGCGAGCTCACGGCGGTGCGCTCCAGTTGAAAGGTCTTTATGGTCTGATCGGTAGAATTCTGGGCGGTATGGTGAATGACCACATAATTGGGTTTGCGGATACCGAAGTTGGTTGTAGCGGCCCAGAGCTTGTCGTCCCATACGATTTTGTCTAGCTGGCTGGTCGCCGGCCGTTCGGTCAGCAGTTTTCCCATGGCTTTTACTTTTTTGCGGTATACTTTCTCCGCCGGGGCATATTTCCCGGTAATGCAGGACGAAGTGAGCAGCAGGAAAGCGGGGAAGAGTATAAAATTTCGGATCAGAAGTTTTTTCATTGGTAAATCGTTAGTTTTTAGTAGATAGTTACTAGTTCCGGGTGGAGAGTTCCGAGTTCCGAGTTTCGAGTTTCGAGTTTCGAGTGGGGAGTTCCGGATTATTGGCGCAGGATCCATCGTGCGGGGCTATGGACCGGCCCCTTGGTTTCCTGTTATACGAACCAGGATTCCTTACTCTCCACCCGTAACTCTCTACTCTCTACTCGGAACTCGGAACTCTCCACCCGGAACTCGGAACTATTTTTTCCCCGGCTGAGTAATTTCAAATTTTTCATCTTCCTTGGCTTTCTGAACGATCGCCTTCACGTCTTCCAGCAGCTTTTTGGCATCGTATACAATACCGTCTTTTACGGTATATTTTACCCCTCCCACACGTACCACCTCGTTGTCATCGGTCACCCGGATGGCTCCCGTACCGTACAGGGTACTGAAGTTGGCCAGCGGGTTTTCTGTGGTAATGACAAAATCGGCCAGCTTGCCTATCTCTACCGAACCCAGCTCTTTTTCCAGTCCCAGCGCTTCGGCCCCTTTAATGGTGGCCGATTGGATTACCTCTAAGGGGTGGAAGCCCGCCTCACGCAGCAATTCGAGCTCACGGATATAGGCAAAGCCATAGAGCTGATAAATATAGCCCGAATCAGAGCCGGTAGTGACCCTGCCGCCCCGGTTTTTGTATTCGTTCACAAAGCGCATCCAGAGGCGGTAGTTCTCTTTCCACCGGATCTCCTGCTCGGTACCCCAGTCGAGCCAGTAGCTTCCGTGGGACATGCGGCTGGGCCCGTAAAACCGCCACAGCGAGGGCAGGGTATATTCTTCGTGCCATTCGGCGCGGCGGGCACGCATGAAGTCGCGGTTGGCTTCGTAAATATTAAAGGTAGGGTCAAGGGTGAAATCCAGCTTCAGCAGCTCATCCATCACCTTATACCATTTTTCAGAGCCCGGTTCGGCCGCCTGCTTCCAGAGCTTTCCGGCCTCATCGAAACGGTGCTGCTCATTGTTGTAATTGTAGTCGGCGGGGTAATCCTGCAGGGTACGGTCGTTGAACAGGGCTTCGGGCAGTCCGTACCAGTGTTCCATAGAGGTAAGCCCGGCTTTGGCGGTAGCCAGCACATTCATGCGGGCCACATCCAGCTGGGCATGATGGCAGGCAGAACGCAGTCCCAGCTTCTTATTTTCTTCGAGCGCGGCACGGAAAACGGCGGGTTCTGCCCCGAAGAATTTGATGCCGTCAGCTCCCTTACGGGCATTTTCCTGCACCCAGATGCGGGCGGCTTCGGGGGTGCTGATGGCCTCCCTGCTGCCCGATCCGAAGAAGGTGTAGGCCAGGATACGGGGTGCCGTAATTTCATTTTTCAGGCTCAGCTGCTTGTGTCTGAGGGTCCAGTCGAGGCCGTTGCCCGAACCCGGTTCGCGTATGGTAGTGACCCCGTGGGCCAGCCACAGCTTGAAAACGTACTCTGACGGGGTGCCCTGGGCCCGCCCGCCGATATGACCGTGCATATCCACGAAACCGGGCATGAGGTACATCCCGGTACAATCCAGGTCTTTATCGCCGGCTCCGGCAGCGGGTCTTCGTTTCGGGTCGATGGGTACACCCGGGTAGCCTACCTGGCGGATCTCGCGGATCCGGTTTTGCTCCACCACAATATCTATAGGCCCTACCGGTGGCGCCCCGGTAGAATTGATAAGGGTAACTCCCCTGATGATAAGCCGGTTGTAAGGACCGTCGCCCTCCGTTCGCCGGGGAGCATCCTGGATCTGGGCCTGTGCACTGCCGGCAAGTATAAGAAGAAGCAGTAGTATTTTTTTCATAAATAAAGGTTTCGGTACCTAAAGTTATGAAAATATAGTCAATATCTCTACGGGGAGGGAAATTCCAGTCCTACCACGTCATGGAAATTTTGTTTTATCAGCTGCAGCAGGTAATCTATTCCGCCTTTATCCAGGTAAATTTTTTTTAGCTGATCGGGTGGGTTGATGTAACCGGGATAATGAATGTGCCGGGCAATAAAAAGCATTTCAGTGAGAAGAATTTTCCGGATGTTGGTCAGCTGATCAACGTCCAGGGCTATTGCCCCGCAATTCCGCAGGTCAATTTGCAGGTAATTTTTGTCGGAAAAGACATCTACATTCTTCAATGCGCCCTCATAATACTCTATTCCCAAAAAGGAAATGAGCTGCCGGCAGGTGACAACGATGTACATATACAGGGCTTCATCGGTTAGCGGGGCGGCTCTGCCGGACTTCAGCATGGCCTGGTAGCCGGATAATAATTGTACCCGGGGGTTAATGTACCGGGTACAAATCACTCTGGCATACTCGTGGTTAATATTTAGTGTTTTCATGGCTATAGAATTAGTGATTTAGGGGTTGTTATTATTCATGTAAAGCCATCTGACCTATAGGGGTAACAGGTATTGAGCTTTCTTATAAGTTATGATCCTCAAATAAAATACGTACTGGCCCGGCTTTTTAAAACATTCACCGGCCGCTTAATGCAAATATAGGGTTTAAATCCTATTTACCCAATATATTGGGTGGTAGAAATGTTTGTGTTGTTCCATTTTTGATATGTGAACAATTTAAGAAATAAGCACGTTTTGCTTACATTTGGACACCATTTAAAGAGTATTCGATTGGCTAAAGGTTGGAGCCAGGAAGAGCTATGCTTTAAAGCAGGATTGTCTAAAAATCAGATTGGCAATATCGAAAGGGGAGAGGTAAATGTAACTTTAACTACCGTAGTAGCTATTGCCAGTGCTTTTGGTATGAGCATTTCAGAGCTTTATACCGGGTTTGACCCGTAGAGCCGTTGAAGAAACGGCTCTAACGCATGCGTGAAAAATCTACGGGCCTGAGAAAGATACCCTCCATATTTTTTACGATTTTCCCGTCTTTTTCAGATTCATCCCGTACGTTTATCCATTGCGGATCACTCCGGAATGCTGCCAGCGAGCGGGCGGCGGTTTCAGCATCCGGATGGGTTCTGAAATACAGCAGGCTGCCGTCATCGGTATCGAAATACATGATGTTGGTCATGCCGTGTTTTTCGAAGAGTGTCATGGCATGATCCTTAAACCGTTTGATCAGGTCGGCGTATTTGCCCGGGTAGCAGTCGTAGGTGCGCATTTCAAACAGCCGGGGGACGTCAGCGGATTCCCGGTTTATGGCGGGGGTAAGTGAGGTGTTCAGCGTCATGAACCGGGAGGTGATCCGGGCCACGATTTTACCGTTAAGCTCCGAGTTACGGGCCACTTCCTGCCATTCGGGGTCGCTCAGAAACGATTTCCAGGAAGCTTCACGGGCCGCCTTATCGGGGAATCCCAGGATGTAATACAATACCTGCTCGTTACCTTCTGCCGGTACCCAGTAGCCGATATTCTCCATGCCGTGCTTCTCAAAGAGTTTCGTGGTATGGTTTCTGAACCGGTTGAGCAGGTCGCCCAGCTTGCCATCGTGGCAATAATAAGTTCTTAGCTCATAATAGGTAGACTGAGCAGGAGCAATAAGAGGTGTCATAAGGAAAAACAGAAGGAAAAAGATTTTATTCATCAGGCTGATTTTGAAATCGGTTCAAAGGTAAAGAGAAAAGCAATTAGATGAGCGGGTTTAAACGGGTAAAGCTTTTAAATTTAGTTTTAAATGTGCTACCTTTCAAAGTGGTTTAATTTTACCCCCGTGAAAAAAATACGCTGTTCCATTTTGATTTTGCTGCTGATCGGGGGAATTTACTTTTTCGGTTTTATGGCCGATGGCATCGATAAAAAGATGAATACCGTCAGCAATCCACACCCTTTGGAGAACCTGCAGCAAAAGGTAGAGCCTGTTCCCTTTATGGCCGACCTGCATTGTGATGCCCTGCTTTGGGACAGGAATTTGCTGGAGGAGGCCGATCACGGGCATGTAGACCTGCCGAGAATGCAAAAAGCGGGCATGGCGCTGCAATTCTTTTCTATTGTAAGCAAAACGCCCAAAGGCATTAATATTGAGCGTAACCCGGCGAACAGGGGATCTGTAACAATAACCGGAACCTCTCTGACCGGCACCTGGAAGAGCTCGGCTGCCGGAACGGGCTGGTGGGCATCGGCCTGTGGGAAACGGCGGTATGCGGTAAAGACGCCAGGGCCACGGCGCAGAACATCAAATACGTGGCAGACCGGATAGGGGTGGATAAGGTGGCATTGGGCAGTGATTTTGACGGAGCCATAGAAACCCACTTTGACGTAACGGGCCTGCCCCTGCTGGTGATAGAGCTTCAGAAGCTGGGCTTTTCTCAGGAAGACATAGATAAGATCATGGGCGGGAATGTGCGGGATTATTTCCTGCGGAACCTGAAATAGAAAACTCCTGCGGTGCCACCCCAGCCCCGAAGGGGCGTTATACGCTATCGACGGGCGAAGCCCGTCGTCTAAGGTAGCCACCTCGCCGCCTGCGTTCGTCTAAGCCAGCAGCTCTTTGCTCCCTGGTAGCCCTGAAGGGGCGGGATATTACGCCCCTTCAGGGCTACCAGGCAGGTGCCCTCACCGGCGCTTAGCGCACAGGGCCGCAGCCTGCGCCGGCAGGTTTAGCGTGGCGAGGGCTTCGGGTGTGGGGTGGGGCTGGGGGAGTATCATAGGGCTGTACCCTATGATGTGGGATAGCGCCCTTTCAGGGCTTATAGGAATGGAGAAATTGATTGAGTGGAGGTTTTGGGAGTAATATATCTTTTTTTGTATCTTTGTATATCAGAAAATATATATTATGAAAACATCCATAGATTTGCCCGAAGAGCTGATCAGCGAAGCGATGCGGATCAGCGGTGCCAAATCAAAGATTGAAGCCATCAAAAGGGCTTTGCAGGAAATGATTGAGCGGGAAAGGAGGTTGAAATTGCTCAAATTCAAGGGGAAGATAGACTTTGATATAGATTTGGATGCCGCCCGGGGCAGAACTTCCTGACTTATATGCCCTATATGGTTAAAATATTCCCCCAACTATTTCACCATTAAAAATTTATCCCTATCTTTGCACCGCAATTCCCGGAAGGAGTATTCTTTTTCTACGGTTTTGAGAAGTCGGAAATCTGCCGAAACCATCACTACCAGGACTTTAAATAGTCTCCGTTCGCGAAGTTTTATGGAAATCACCGTGAGGTAACAAGGCTTGTTCCTGCAATATAAAGTAGCCTTACCCGCCGTTTTGGGTTCACAGTGTTGTTCAAGTTGGTTCGTATGCCAACCTCTGGAGTTAAAAACTTGCTTTAAACTTTGAATATTGTATTGGTTTTCATACCTTTGCAGCCCGTTTCATGTTTGAGCGAAAAATTGCGAATAATATAAATTATAAATATGTCTGGTATTATTGGAAAAAAAATAGGGATGACCACCATTTTCAACAATGGTGCGGCTGTGCCTTGTACAGTGATTGAAGCAGGCCCTTGTGTAGTTACTCAGGTGAGAACTGAAGAAAGCGACGGATACAAAGCGATCCAGTTAGGCTTCGGTGAGAAAAAAGAAAAGAGAACTACCAAAGCCCTTTTAGGTCACTTCAAAAAGGCGAACACCACACCTAAAAGAAAGCTGGTTGAGTTTAAAGAGTTTGATAAGGAGTTCGCACTGGGCGCTACTATCAAAGTAGAAGACGTATTTACCGAAGGTGAATTTGTGGATGTCAGCGGTAATACCAAAGGAAAAGGATTCCAGGGCGTAGTGAAGCGTCACGGCTTCGGCGGGGTTGGACAGACCACTCACGGTCAGCACAACCGGGCCCGTCACCCGGGTTCAATCGGTGCCTGTTCCTATCCTGCACGGGTATTCAAAGGACTGAAAATGGCCGGTAGAATGGGTAACACCAAAGTGACCATCCAGAACCTCCAGGTATTGAAACTGTTCCCTGAGAAGAACCTGATCATCGTATCCGGATCTATCCCGGGAGGTAAAAACGGAATCGTAACCTTACATAAGTAATTCGTAATTTTTAAAGGTCGTGGCTGACGACATCGAAAAACAGCTGAGAAAAAATGGAAGTAAAAGTAATTAACAAAACAGGTAAAGAAACCGGGAAGTCGCTTCAGTTGAGTGACGAGGTTTTCGGAATTGAGCCTAACCAGCACGTGGTTTGGTTAGATGTGAAACACTATCTGGCTAACCAGCGTCAGGGAACTCACAAATCGAAAGAAAGAGCTGAGATAGCCCGTTCTACCAAGAAACTTCTTCGTCAGAAAGGATCAGGTGGTGCCCGTCACGGTTCTGCCAAAGCGCCTATCTACGTGGGTGGTGGTAGAGTGTTCGGTCCGCGTCCGAGAAACTACGATTTCAAACTGAACCTGAAAGTGAAGCAGCTGGCCCGTAGATCGGTGCTTTCTGCAAGACTGGCAGAAAACCAACTGAGAGTGGTGGAAGACTTCGGCTTTGAAAAGCCTAAGACCAAAGCCTATGTAGAGTTCCTGGATGCCCTTACACTGACCGGAAAGAAAACGCTTTTCGTAGTGAACGGTGCTGAAAACAACCTTTACCTGTCGGCGAGAAACATCCCTAAGACCAAAGTGGTGGATGTAAATTCAGTCAACACCTATGATCTGGTAAACACAGATACCATCCTGTTGGCGGAGAGTGCGATTTCTCAGTTAGAAACCATTTTGAAAGATTAAAGCAATGAGTATCTTAAAAAGACCCATTATCACTGAGAAGACTCAGGGGTTAAACGCAAAGAATAAATATACATTTGAGGTGGGCCGCGATGCCAACAAGATTTCCATCGCTGCTGCCGTAGAAAAAATGTACGGAGTAACCGTTGAGAAGGTAAATACCATTACCCAGATCGGTAAGAAAAAGTCGAGAATGACCCGCACCAAGATCAGCTCGGGTAAAACGGCTACTTACAAAAAAGCAATAGTTACACTTAAGGAAGGCGAAATCATTGATTTCTACGCCGAATTATAATCTAATTATAAAGTATAGCCCCGATGGGAATCGGGGCTGCAAAAGTTTGAACCATGGCAGTTAAAAAATTAAATCCGGTAACCCCCGGTACCCGACACAGAATTGCTCCTGACTTTTCTGATGTAACCACCAACAAGCCTGAAAAGAGCCTGCTGGGTGTTATCAAAAGAACGGGAGGTAGAAACAATGAAGGTCACAGAACCGCCCGTTATATCGGTGGCGGTCACAAGAGAAGATACCGTATTATCGACTTTAAAAGGGATAAATATGATGTTCCTGCAGAAGTATTGACCATAGAGTATGATCCGAACCGTACTTCCAGAATTGCACTTGTACAGTATACTGACGGCGAAAAGAGATACATCATCGCTCCTCAGGGTCTTAAAGTAGGTCAATCTATCGTTTCCGGTGAAAAAGTAGCTCCTGAAGTAGGCAATGCGCTTCAGCTGAAGAACATGCCGCTGGGTACTATTGTACACAACATTGAGCTGACTCCCGGAAAAGGTGCGCAGATGGCCCGCAGCGCCGGTACATACGCCCAGGTGCTGGCAAAAGAAGGGAAATACGTTACCCTGAAAATGCCTTCCGGCGAAATGAGACTGGTGCTCGCCAACAGCATGGCTACCGTAGGATCTGTTTCGAACCCTGACCACATGAACGTGGTATTGGGTAAAGCCGGACGTAACCGCTGGCTGGGCAGAAGACCAAGAGTAAGAGGGGTGGTAATGAACCCGGTAGATCACCCCATGGGTGGTGGTGAAGGCCGTGCGTCCGGAGGTCATCCGCGTTCACGTAACGGCCTGCTTGCGAAAGGTAAGAAAACCAGAAGCAAGAACAAGTACTCTAACAAGTTAATCATTTCCAGAAGAACCAAATAAAAACAAGTAATAAATGGCTCGTTCATTAAAAAAAGGACCATACATTGATTTTAGACTTGAGAACAAAGTCTTTGCAATGAATGACTCAGGAAAGAAATCCGTGATCAAGACCTGGTCAAGAAGATCCATGATTTCGCCAGACTTTATAGGACATACGTTTGCTGTACATAACGGAAACAAATTTATCCCGGTTTACGTGACAGATAACATGATTGGACATAAGTTAGGAGAATTTGCTCCTACACGTAACTTCAGAGGTCACGTAAATAAGAAAGATAAAGGTAAAAGATAATATTCTGAGGAGAAACTTCTCTACTAATAGATTAAGAAATGGAAGCAGTAGCAAAATTAAAGGATTTCCCTACCTCGCCGCGTAAAGCCAGGCTTGTAGCAGATCTTATCAGAGGTAAGAAAGTAAACCAGGCACTGGGGATTCTTTCTTATCAGCCTCAGCAGGCCGCACCGGTAATAAAGAAGGTATTACTATCTGCCATTGCCAACTGGCAAAACAGAAATGAAGATGCCCGTATTGAAGATGCTGATCTTTATGTGAAAACCATCATGATTGATGGCGGAAGAGTACTCAAGAGACTTCGTCCTGCTCCCCAGGGGAGAGCCTATCGGGTAAGAAAGCGTTCTCAGCACATCACCATCGTGGTTGACACACTGGAGAATCAATCAGCATAAGCAAATTAAGAATTTATATTAATCAGATACAATGGGACAAAAAGTAAATCCTGTAGGTTTAAGACTAGGTTACATAAGAGGCTGGGAGTCTAACTGGTACGGTGGAAAGACCTTTTCTGAGAAGCTTGTAGAAGACGATAAGATCAGAAAATATATTAACGCACGTATTCCCAAGGGTTCGGTTTCGAGAGTGGTTATCGAAAGAACCCTGAAAAGAATTACATTAACGATACATACGGCCCGGCCCGGTGTGGTTATCGGTAAAGCGGGGAGTGAAGTAGATAAGCTGAGAGAAGAGCTTAAAAAGCTGACCAAAAAAGACGTTCAGATCAACATCTTCGAGATCAAGAGACCTGAAATCGATGCCAAGCTGGTGGGTGAGACCATCGCGCAGCAATTGAGAGCAAGGATCTCCTTCCGGAGAGCCATGAAGCAGGCGATCCAGTCGGCCATGCGGGTAGGCGCTCAGGGAATCAAGATCAAGCTGGGCGGACGTCTGGGCGGTGCTGAAATGGCCCGTAACGAGCAATACAAAGAAGGCAGAATTCCTCTGCATACCCTCCGGGCAGACATTGATTACGCAGTAAGCGAAGCCCTGACCGTATACGGTCTGATCGGTATCAAAGTGTGGATCTTCAAAGGGGAGGTTTACGGTAAAAGAGACCTTACTTCGGTTCAGGCACTGGCTACAGAATCTCCGGACACCAAGAAGTCGTCGTTCGGCGGCGGACAGCAGGGTGACAGAAGAGGCCGCGGCGGAAGAGACGAAGAAGGCGGTAGAAAAAGAAGAGCTGGCGGTAGAGGAGCCGGCCATAAGAAAAATTAATTTAAGGGCTGTGAGCCGTAAACATTAGTATTATGTTACAACCGAAAAGAACCAGATTTAGAAAGCGTCAGAAAGGCAGAATCAAAGGTATTGCCAGCAGAGGACATGAGATTGCCTTCGGTTCATTTGCGATAAAGAGTTTAGAGCCGGGCAGGATCACTGCAAGGCAGATTGAAGCAGCCCGTATCGGGGTTACACGTGCCATGAAACGTGAAGGCCAGGTATGGATCAGAATATTCCCTGATAACCCCATCACTCAGAAGCCTCTGGAAGTGCGGATGGGTAAAGGTAAGGGAGCGCCTGAATATTGGGTGGCAAACATTTATCCGGGCACCATTCTTTTTGAATGTACCGGGGTTCCTTTAGAGTTGGCGAAAGAAGCTTTGAGATTAGCAGCTCAGAAGCTACCGGTTAAAACGAAGTTCGTGGTTCGCAGGGATTACGAAGCATAAAATTTCAAGAAGAAGATGAAAAAGAATGATCTAAGTGGCTTAACGGCTGAGCAATTGAAGCAACAGATAGCCGAAGAAAAGGACAGATTGGTGAAGCTTAAGTTTGCCCATGCAATTACTCCGATCGAAAATCCGAGGAGAATTACCGAGGCCCGTAAAAATATTGCACGGTTATCTACCGCTTTAACCAGTAAAAAATAATAAATTTTTAATTTCTCATGGAAAGAAAAGTAAGAAAAGAGCGTACTGGGGTAGTAACAAGCAATAAAATGGACAAATCCGGGACTATATCTGTGGTTCGGAAGGTGAAACACCCTAAATACGGAAAGTTCATGATCAGAAGCAAGAAGTTTATGTTCCACGATGAAAATAACGAAGCCGGAATCGGTGATACCGTAAGAATCATGGAAACCCGACCTCTTAGCAAGAACAAAAGTTGGAGATTGGTTGAGATTATTTCGAAGGCCAAGTAATCTGTTCATCACAAAACATAGTAAAAAGGTAATATAATGTTACAGCAGGAATCAAGAGCCAATGTAGCTGACAACAGCGGGGCTAAAGAAGTTTTGGTAATCAGGGTATTAGGGGGTACTAAAAAAAGATATGCCTCTTTAGGAGATAAGGTTGTAGTTACGGTAAAAAGTGCTCTTTCCTCTTCCAATATGAAAAAAGGTACCGTTTCCAAAGCCGTAGTGGTAAGAACAACCAAAGAGGTAAGAAGAAAAGACGGTTCCTATATCCGGTTTGAAGAAAATGCGGTGGTATTGCTGAATAACCAGAATGAGCCGCGCGGAACCCGGATCTTCGGACCCGTAGCCAGAGAGCTGAGAGAGAAGCAGTTTATGAAAATTGTTTCATTAGCCCCTGAAGTACTTTAATCATAGTAAAAGTAATTAATTGAAATGGAAAGGAAATTTAACAAGATACCTAAGCTTCACGTAAAATCGGGTGATACCGTGCAGGTGATTTCCGGGAACTCCAAAGGAAAAACCGGGAAGATCGTTGAGGTTTTGGTGAAGAAAAACAGAGTAGTGGTAGAAGGCGTGAATATCATCAAAAAACACGTCAAACCCAGCGCTCAGAACCCCCAGGGAGAGATCAGGGAGGTAGAAGCTGCCATTCACATCAGCAATGTGAAACTGGTAGATCCGTCTACAGGTAAGCCTACCCGTACCGGCAGAAAACTGAACGAAGCCGGTAAGCTGCAAAGATACTCGAAAGCAACAGGTAAATTTATCTAATGAAAACCGGGTGGGTCGGAAATCCACCTTACGAAAATGGCAAGATTAAAAGAAACATATAAGAACGAAGTAGTTAAGGCATTACAGGAGAAATTCCAGTACAAATCGATCATGCAGGTGCCTAAACTGGTGAAAATTGTAGTGAACAGGGGCGTGGGTGCTGCTACAGGCGACAAGAAGCTGGTAGACAGCAGCGTGGAAGAGCTGAGCACCATTACCGGTCAGAAAGCCGTACCAACCATCTCTAAAAAGGCCGTTTCTAACTTCAAACTGAGAGAAGGAATGCCGATCGGTGCTAAAGTTACCCTGCGTTCTACCATCATGTATGAATTCATGGACCGTCTGACTTCCGTGGCACTGCCAAGGGTAAGAGACTTCCAGGGTGTATCTGACAAAGGCTTTGACGGAAGAGGAAACTACAACTTCGGTGTAACCGAGCAGATCATCTTCCCTGAAATTTCGATCGACAAGATCAGCAAGATCCAGGGAATGGACATCACTTTCGTAACTACTGCCCAAACCGATGCCGAAGCATACGAACTGTTGAAAGCACTGGGAATGCCTTTCGCTAATAAAAATAAATAAAAGATATAATCACAGATCATGGCAAAAGAGTCAATAAAAGCTAGAGAGAGAAAAAGAGAGAAACTGGTAGCCCGCTATGCAGCTAAAAGAGAAGCTCTGAAAAAAGCGGAAGACTGGAAAGGTCTTGATGCCCTTCCCAAAAACTCTTCGCCTGTAAGACTTCATAACAGATGTAAGCTTACCGGTCGTCCGAAAGGATATATGAGGAGATTCGGCATCAACCGGGTTACCTTCAGAGAAATGGCCAGCAACGGATTAATTCCGGGTGTTACCAAGTCGTCTTGGTAAAAAAAGTTTTTTTTCTTATTCAGAATTATTATCTTTGCAGCCCAGTTAGATAAGTCACGCCCGTGATACTGTCTGACGTTGGCTTAAGGTATCCAAAATATTAACTTATTCAAATGATTACAACGGATCCAATAGCAGATTTTCTTACCAGAATCAGAAATGCTATTAAAGCGAGGCACAGAGTGGTGGATATCCCGGCCTCGAATGTGAAGAAAGAGTTGACTGCGCTCCTTTATGAAAAAGGATATATCGCCAGTTACAAATTTGAGGAGGAAGGTCCTCAGGGAAACATCAAAATTGCCCTGAAGTACAATCCCCAGACCAAAAAATCAGCTATTGTTAACCTGACAAGAGTATCCAAGCCGGGGCTTCGTAAATATGTGAAGTCTACTGAGCTTCCCCGGGTGCTTAACGGGCTGGGAATTGCTATCATCTCTACTTCAAAAGGTATTATTACCGATAAGGAGGCCCGTACACTGAACGTGGGCGGAGAGGTACTTTGTTACGTATATTAATTTTTGTTGACCGCTCAGCCCTTCAGGGGACTGAGCCTTAAACGTATAAACATGTCAAGAATAGGTAAAAAACCAATTAATATCCCTGCAGGAGTAACCGTAAACGTTGCTGACGGAAACGTAGTGAGCGCTAAAGGACCCAAGGGTGAATTAACACAGAAGATCGACGCCGACATGAAGATCTCTATCGAAGACGGCGTTCTGACCATTGAAAGACCTACCGAGCAGAAAAGACACAAAGCGCTGCACGGCCTTTCGCGTTCCCTGGTGAACAACCTGGTGGAAGGTGTAAGCACCGGTTATAAAAAAGAGCTGGAGCTGGTAGGGGTGGGTTACAAGGCTACCAATAACGGAAACGCTATTGATATGTCTTTGGGTTACTCGCACAACATCATCTTTGTGGTGCCGAAAGAAATTTCAGTAGCTACCCGGATGGAGAAAGGGAAAAACCCGATCATTACCCTGGAAGGTAACGATAAGCAACTGTTGGGCATGATCTGTGCCAAAATCAGGTCACTGCGTAAAATTGAGCCTTACAAAGGTAAAGGTATCCGTTTTGTGGGTGAAGTGGTGAGAAGAAAAGCAGGTAAGACTGCCGGTAAGAAATAATTAAGAACTTCAAAAGTTAACATATATGTCTGGTGTTAAGTCTGAAAGAAGACAAAAAATAAAATGGAGAATCAGGAAAAGAGTAAGCGGAACGGCCGAAAGACCCCGTTTGACTGTTTTCCGGAGCAATACCGGTATCTACGCGCAGTTGATTGACGATGTAGCTGGTAAAACCCTTGCAGCAGCATCAACACGCGAGCTGGGTTTAAAATCTTTAAATGTAGAGAACTCAAAGCAAGTAGGTGCTGCAGTGGCAAAGAAAGCGCAGGAAGCTGGTATCAGCAGTATCGTGTTCGACCGGAACGGATACCTCTATCACGGTAACGTGAAAGCTTTGGCTGACGGAGCAAGAGAAGCAGGACTTAACTTTTAATACTATTTAAATGAAAGCGATAAAAGTAAACGAATCAGAATTAAAAGAGAAAGTTGTAGCTATCAACCGGGTTGCCAAAGTAGTAAAAGGCGGACGTCGCTTCAGCTTTTCCGCTATCGTTGTTCTGGGTGACGGACAGGGTGCCGTGGGCCAGGGACTGGGAAAAGCCAACGAGGTAACTGACGCGATCTCTAAAGCCGTGGAAGATGCCCGTAAAAACCTGGTGAATGTTCCGATCATCAACGGAACCGTTCCCCACGATATGGAAGGAAAATTCTCAGGCGGTTTTGTATATGTGAAGCCTGCAGCACCCGGTACCGGTGTGATTGCCGGTGGTGCCATGCGTGCCGTACTGGAAGCAGCCGGAGTGCATAACGTACTCGCAAAATCAAAAGGCTCTTCTAACCCGCATAACGTGGTGAAGGCTACTATCGATGCGCTGACCAAAATGAGAGCTCCGCATGAAGTGGCTGTACAGAGAAGAGTGAAATTGAATAAAGTATTTAATGGCTGATAAAAGCCTCAAACATTTAGTAAAATGGCTAAAGTGAAAGTTACTCAGGTTAGAAGTACGATCAAAAGACCGAAGAATCAGAAACTTACTATGCAGGCTTTGGGCTTAACTAAAATAGGGAAATCTGTTGAAGTAGAAGCAAATCCGGCTATTGAGGGGATGATCCGTAAGGTGAACCATCTTATAACCGTTGAGAACATTTAATCAGGGATAACCGAGTAGTAGATTACTGCGATAAATTTTTTAAAAATGAAATTAGAATCATTAAAACCCGCTCAGGGATCCGTTAAAAGCAATACCCGTTTAGGTAGAGGACAAGGTTCAGGCGGCGGCGGAACAGCCAAAAGAGGTCATAAAGGTGCAAAATCACGTTCAGGCTACAGCCAGAAAAGAGGTTTTGAAGGTGGACAGATGCCCCTTCAGCGCCGGGTGCCTAAATTTGGTTTTAACAATGTGAACCGCGTGGCTTATAAAGCCATTAACCTGGATACCCTTCAGGCCCTTTTTGAGAAGACCGGAGAAGCCAATATGACGCTGACGTTCCTCAGAGAGCACGGCCTGGCTTCCAAATCTGATCTGATCAAAGTGCTGGGCAGAGGGGAGTTTACCGCTAAAGTAAACGTAACCGTTCACGCTTTCTCTAAATCAGCTGAAGAAGCTATTGCCAAAGCCGGTGGATCTGCAACGGTTTTCGGTGCTGCTGAAGCAGCCGGTAAAGAAGTAAAAGGTGGCGAATAATTGTTAGATAAACTATGAAAAAATTTATAACCACCCTAAAGAATATCTGGTCAATAGAGGAGCTCCGGAACCGTATCCTGGCTACTCTGTTCATCATTCTGGTTTTCAGGATCGGGTCGCATATCACCCTCCCGGGGGTTGATCCGTCGAAGCTGACCGATTTAACAGGGGGTAACGGACTTTTAGGCCTTCTGGATACACTGGTAGGTGGTGCATTCAGCAATGCTTCCGTGATGGCGCTGGGTATCATGCCCTACATCTCGGCATCTATTGCAGTGCAGCTGCTCGGACTGGCGCTTCCTTATTTCTCCAAACTGCAGAAAGAAGGAGAGTCAGGCAGAAAGAAGCTGAACCAGATCACCCGTTGGTTAACCATTGCCGTAACCGTTACACAGGGCTTTGCCTACCTGAAATCAACCATTCCTACTGACGCCATTGTGATTTCACAAGGGCTGTTTTACGTTGGAGGTGTGATTTTACTGGTGGCAGGAACCATGATGTGTCTCTGGCTGGGTGAGCGGATTACCGAAAAAGGAATCGGTAACGGTATCTCAATGATCATTATGATCGGTATCGTATCGCGTTTCCCCGGAGCTATCATCGGTGAAGGAAGAGCAAGAGTAGCTGACGGTCAGCCGCTTTACTTTATCCTGGAGCTGGTGGTGCTGTTCCTGGTGGTGATCTTTGCCGTAGGCCTTACCCAGGCGGTAAGAAGAGTGCCCGTTCAGTACGCCAAACAGATCGTAGGAAATAAGACGGTAAGCGGACAACGGCAGTACCTGCCTCTGAAAGTGAACATATCCGGTGTAATGCCTATCATTTTTGGCCAGGCCCTGATGTTTGTTCCTTCGTTTGTGGCCGGTTACTTTGCTGAGAAAAGCGATACGGCACAGTACATAGCCAGTGCATTCGGCAGCTTTACCACATGGGAATATAACCTGCTGTATGCCACGCTGATCATTGCCTTTACCTTCTTCTATACCGCTATTTCGATTAACCCTAATCAGATAGCCGATGATATGAAGCGGGGCGGTGGATTTATTCCGGGCGTAAAACCCGGACAGGCCACATCCGATTATATTGCACAGATACTGGACAGGATCACGTTCCCGGGAGCTATTCTCCTGGCACTGATCGCCATTTTCCCTGCTATAGCCAACCTGTTCGGAATGACGCAGATGTTTGCTTCATTCTATGGGGGTACTTCGCTGCTCATCCTGGTAGGGGTGGTGCTGGATACGCTGCAGCAGATTGAAAGCTATCTGCTGATGAAACGGTATGAAGGGCTCATGGAGTCAGGTAGAGTGCTGGGAAGAGAAGAGCAGCTGGTAACAAGATAAGATGGCAGGACGGGTAGTAATTCTTAAAAGTAGGGAAGAAGCGGAAATTATCAGGGCAAACGGTGAGATCCTGGGAAAGGCCCACGCTGAAGTAGCAAAGGTCATAGCTCCGGGAACCAAAACCAAAGACCTCGATAAGATTGCGGAAGAGTTCATACTGGACCACAAAGCGCGGCCTTCTTTTAAGAATTATAACGGTTTCCCGTTTTCGCTGTGTATTTCGGTAAACGAAGTAGTGGTGCACGGTTTCCCCGGCAACAGGGAGCTGAAAGACGGAGATGTGATCTCGATTGACGGTGGTGTTTACAAAAATGGCTTTCATGCTGACAGTGCCTATACCTACCTGGTAGGAGAGGTAGATGAGGCAACAAAAACCATGGTAAGAGAAACCAAGAGGTCACTTTTTGAAGGCATTGCCAAGGCAGCTCCCGGAAACCGGATCGGTGACCTGGGATATGCCATCCAGAGTTATACGGAGCAGCGGGGATATGGAGTAGTACGGGAGCTGGTAGGCCATGGTGTGGGAAGAAACCTTCATGAAGCACCGGATGTGCCTAACTACGGAAAACGGGGGCAGGGAACTAAAATACAGGCGGGAATGGTTTTAGCCATTGAGCCTATGATTACCCTGGGTAAGCGGTTTGTGCTTCAGGAGGCTGACGGATGGACGATCCGTACCGAGGACCGGTCACCGGCGGCACACTTTGAACATACGGTTTGGGTGACAGAAAGCGGATGCGAGATCCTGACCACCTTTGCCTATATCGAAGAAGTGTTAAGAAATAAAAATTTGGAAGTTTTATAAGGTTATGGCAAAACAATCGAACATAGAGGTAGATGGTGTCATTCTGGAAGCGTTGTCTAACGCCATGTTTAAAGTCCAGCTGGACAATAAGCATGAAGTGATTGCCCATATTTCGGGTAAGATGCGCATGAATTATATCCGTATCCTCCCCGGCGATAAGGTGAAACTGGAGATGTCGCCATATGACCTATCAAAAGCAAGAATTACATACAGGTACAAGTAAGGGATATTTTTAATACGACAGTAATGAAAGTTAAAGCATCAGTTAAAAAGCGTAGTGAAGACTGCAAAGTGATCAGACGCAAAGGTAAAATTTACGTAATCAATAAGAAAAATCCTAAGTATAAACAAAGACAAGGTTAATAATTTATGAGGATCTCAGGGGTAGATATTCCGGACAAAAAGAGGGGAGAAATCTCTCTTACCTATATTTACGGTATAGGTCGCAGTACAGCAAAGAACATTCTTAAGCAGGCCAACATATCTGTGGATAAGAAAGCCGGTGAATGGTCTGATGATGAAGCTAACGCTATTCGTGCCATCATCAACAATGAATTTAAAGTAGAGGGTGCGCTTCGTTCTGAAGTTCAGCTGAGCATCAAGCGTCTTATGGACATCGGTTGCTACCGGGGCCTGAGACACAGAAAAGGGCTGCCTTTAAGAGGACAAAAAACGAAGAACAACTCGCGTACCCGGAAAGGTAAGCGTAAGACCATAGCCAACAAGAAGAAGGCTACGAAATAATAAATAATTCATGATCAGGGGAGAGCGTTTTGCTTTCCTGCCTTTAATTTATCATTTTCTAATATAATGGCACAAGCTAAAAGAAAAGACAAAGCAAAAAAACGGGTAGTAGTAGTTGAACCTTACGGCCAGGTACATGTTAAGGCTTCTTTCAATAACATCATCATTTCGGTAACCAACAGTACCGGACAGGTGATCTCCTGGGCATCAGCCGGTAAAATGGGCTTCAGAGGTTCTAAAAAGAACACGCCTTATGCAGCGCAGATGGCGGCTCAGAACTGCTGCCAGGTAGCATACGATCTGGGTATGCGTAAAGCAGATATCTTTGTGAAAGGTCCGGGATCAGGCCGTGAGTCGGCGATGAGAACCGTACAAAGCGTGGGCATTGATGTAGTGAACATCTACGATGTAACTCCTATGCCGCATAACGGTTGCAGACCTCCAAAAAGAAGAAGAGTATAATTTATATAGTTTATCAACTCAAATGTTAGTTTGGACATTGGGGCTAACGATTTGAACAATTTAAGAAAATGGCAAGATATACAGGTCCGAAATCCAAGATTTCAAGAAAATTCGGCGAGGCAGTTTTAGGGCCTAGCAAAGCATTGGCAAAAAAGGCTTATCCTCCGGGACAACACGGAAGAGGCAGAAGAGGTAAAAAATCTGACTATGCACTTCAATTGCTGGAGAAGCAGAAGATTAAATATACATACGGTGTTCTGGAGCGCCAGTTTGCAAGAGTATTCCACCTTGCAGGTGTGAAAGAGGGCCAGACAGGTGAGAACCTTATCAAGCTGTGTGAATCAAGATTAGATAACATCGTTTACCGCTTAGGCATTGCCCCTACACGCAGGGCGGCCCGCCAGTTAGTGACGCACAAACATATTCTTTTGGACGGAGAAGTAAGCAACATCCCGTCTATCCTTGTTAAACCGGGACAAAAGGTGGCTGTTCGTGAAAAATCAAAGGCGCTGGATACCATTGCCAGCAGCACAAGCCTTAACGCCGCCAAAAAACACGGTTGGTTGGAATTTGACAACGCTGAACTATCAGGACTCTTTATCAACTACCCCGATATCGAGCAGATCCCTGAGAAATTCAATGTTCAGGCTGTTGTCGAATTGTACAACAAATAATTTTTATTTCACCTCTGTGCGTGCCACAGAGGTGAAACATACTTATTTGGGATAATCCCAAACTTATTTCGTTAACGAAAACAAAAACAGCACAGTATGTCAATTTTAGCATTTCAAATGCCCGACAAAGTCGTAATGGAGAAAGCCGACGACTTTCATGGTTTTTTCGAATTCAAGCCACTGGAAAGGGGCTACGGAGTGACCATAGGCAATGCTCTGCGTCGTATCTTGTTGTCTTCATTAGAGGGTTATGCGATTACATCCGTAAGATTTCCGGGTGTGCTTCATGAGTTTTCTGCGATTGAAGGTGTTGTAGATGATGTTACTGAGATAGTTTTGAATCTTAAACAGGTCAGATTCAAGAAGATCGCAGACTTTGTAGATAATAAAATCACGGTAAAGGTTAAAAACCAGGCTGAAATCACGGCCGGTGATATCAGCAAGTTTACTTCTTCTTTTGAAATATTGAACCCTGAGCTGGTGATTGCCCGCCTGGATTCCAAAAAAGAGCTGGAGTTCGAAATTATTGTAGATAAAGGCCGCGGGTATGTGCCCAGCGAAGAGCAAAAAACAGGCGATCTTCCCGTAGGGTTTATCGCTATCGACTCGATCTATACGCCCATCAAAAATGTGAAGTATAGCATTGAGAATACCCGTGTGGAGCAAAGAACCGACTACGAAAAACTCCTCCTGGAGATCAAAACAGACGGTTCCATTCACCCGGAAAAAGCCCTTCAGGAAGCTTCTCATATCCTGATCCAGCACTTCCTTAAATTTACCGATGAGAACATGGTGTTCGATTCGAAAAGCGATGAGGAAGACAATATGGTGGATGAGGAATTCCTGCATATGCGTAAGCTGTTGAAAACACCGCTTCAGGACCTGGATCTTTCTGTAAGAGCCTATAACTGCCTTAAATCGGCAGATATCCGCACTTTAGGAGACCTGGCGCGCCTGGAAGTAGCCGATATGATGAAGTTCCGTAACTTCGGTAAGAAATCACTCACCGAGCTGGAGCAGCTGATTGCAGACAAGCAGCTGCATTTCGGAATGGATGTATCGAAATACAAGCTGGACGAAGACTGATTTTTTATACCACATAGATACATAGGAATATAAGACTATGTTTCTATGTGGTTAGATATTAAAAATTTTATCGCAGAGAATAGTATAATTTAAAAATCGTAATAGGTGGGAGGCAATTGCTGCGATATGCTTCTTAACCGTTACTTACGAAAACCAACAAAATGAGACACGGAAAAACTGTTAACCACCTGGGAAGAACGAAGTCGCACAGAGATGCTCTGTTAGCTAACATGGCGGTTTCTTTGATCAAAGCCAAGAGAATCGAAACTACTTTAGCCAAAGCAAAAGCTTTGAGAAAGTATGTAGAGCCTCTGATCACCAAAGGTAAAAACGACACTACTCACTCCAGAAGGGTAGTTTTCTCTTACCTGCAGGACAAAGAAGCCATCAAGGAGCTTTTCGGTGAAATCGCTGTAAAAGTGGCGGAAAGAAACGGAGGTTACACCCGCATTATCAAATTAGGCCAGCGCCAGGGTGACAACGCCGAAGTGGCGCTGATTGAACTGGTAGACTTCAACGAAAACCTGCTGACCGCAGTTTCCGATGATAGCGAAGCCAAAGCGAAACGTTCAAGAAGAGGTAAGTCTAAGAAAGCTGAAGCCGCTCCTGCTGCTCCCGCTGCACCTGCCGCTGAAGAACCTTCTGCAGAAGTAGTAGAAGAGGCTCCTGTAGCTGAGGTGGTAGAAGACGCACCTGCTGCTGAAGAAGCTCCTGCCGCTGAAGAAAAGCCGGCCGATGACGCTTCAGAAGAAAGCAAAGCTTAATTTTGAGAAGTCTTTAAGAAGAAATCCCCGGGCAGATGTCCGGGGATTTTTTTATATTTTGTAAAGTGTGTCACATTCAGGCGTTTTGTGATATAAAATTAGTAATTACCTCAGCGTGTATGCAAATGCATATAATTCTCAGCAAATAGTGAAAATTACATGCATTTGCATATAGTTTACGGCTTTCAGTTGGGATCCGGCAACGCAAATGCCACATAACTATCGCCCTTTTTGGTGCCCAGCTTGGTACCGCCGGCGGCAATTACGATGTATTGCTTACCGTTGATCTCGTACGTGGCCGGGGTAGCAAACCCGGGCGCCGGCAGCTCGGCCTGCCACAAAAGGCGGCCGGTATTTTTGTCAAATGCCCGGAACATGCCGTCTTTGGAGGCGGCAATGAACAGCAGCCCGCTTTGGGTTACAACAGGACCGCCGTAGTTTTCGGTTCCGGTGGGCGGAATTCCTTTTTCCGTCAGCTCTTTGAACTCGCCTAGCGGAATCTGCCATTTGTGTTTCCCGGTGTTCAGGTCAATGGCGGTAAGCGTACCCCAGGGCGGGCTGATGGCCGGGTAGCCCTCACTGTTCAGGAATTTATGGTACCCGTTGAATTTATACGGCACGTAGGGTTTTTTGGAGGCAGGTTTTGCCGGATTCCCGGTAACTTCTTTCTTCTCTTCCCCGAATATAAAAGCGATCACCGCCTCTTTTTCAGCTGCCGATATCGCTGAAAAGCCCGGCATCATGCCCTTGCCGTTGCTGATGAGCTTCAGTACTTCGGGGCGCTTCATCCGGTTGCTGATGTTGAGCAGCGAGGGGTATCCGCTGGCGGGGTTACCTTGCAGGTCTTTGCCGTGGCAGGCGGCGCAGAGGGTTACATAGGTTTTCTCGCCCGGGCTTAAATGGGCCAGCTCATCTTCTTTGGGGGTATCGCTCAGGCTGAACAACCAGGCCATTTCATTGGCATTGACATACAAAACCCCTTCTTTATCAGCAGCGGCACCGCCCCATTCTGCTCCGCCGTCGGCTCCGGGAAAGAGCAGGGACGGCGTCTTGCTGAGGGGAACAAAGGCCCCTTTGATGGCAGAACGGTAGGTGGCCAGTACGCTGTCGTAATTGGCCGAACGGGTATTCAGGTCGGCTTCGGTGATCTGCTGGCGGGCAAACGGAAGCGGTAAACGGGGAACCGGCTGGGTAGGCCAGGCTTCTTCGCCTTCCATGACCGATGCCGGCACCGGCACCTCATCTATAGGAAATACCGGCTCACCGGTAACCCGGTCAAACATAAATACATGACCTGATTTGGTTACCTGGGCCACCACGTCTGTTTTTTTGCCGTTCTTCCGGATGGTCAGCAGGTTGGGCGGCGCAGGCAGGTCCCTGTCCCAGATATCGTGATGCACAAACTGGTAATGCCATTTGCGTTTGCCGGTGCGGGCATCCAGGGCCAGCAGGCAGTTGGCGAAAAGATTGCTGCCTTTGCGGTTTCCGCCGTAAAAGTCAAACCCGGCAGAACCGGTAGGAACATACACTATGCCGCGCTTCCGGTCAACGGCCATGCCGGCCCAGTTATTGGCAGCACCGATTTCGGTATTCTTCCAGGCATCTTCAGGCCAGGTGTCGTGCCCGAACTCACCCGGATGCGGAATGGTATGAAACACCCAGTCGGCTTTCCCGGTGATCACATTAAAGGCCTGTATATAGCCCGGTGCAGCATCAGCACCTTCGGATACCCGCAGCGGCATGATAATTTTATCTTCAAACAGGGTACCCGGCGTGGTAGATATGACAAATTTATCCTGCGCGTTTTCGCCCAGTCCCGACTTCAGGCTTACCCGCCCCTCTTCTCCGAAAGAGGTTATCTTCTCGCCGGTTTCCGCATTGACGGCATAGAGCCACTCGCCGAAAGAGTACATCAGCCGCACCGGGTGCTTCTCCTTGTCGCCGGCCCAGTAGGTAATCCCGCGGTTATTGCTAAAGACCGATTTCTCGGAGCCGCCCCAGAATTTCCAGAGCTCTTTACCGGTGGCGGCATCCACCGCAAACAGGCCGTTAGATGCGGTTACACCGTACAATATGCCGTTTACCACGATGGGGTTACACTGGATCTGCCCGGTATCCAGCGTGTGGTATTCCCAGGCTACGGTCAGGTTTTTTACATTTTCAGGGGTGATCTGCTCAAGCGAAGAGTAATGGTTGCGGTCAGGCCCTCCGAGGTATTCCGACCAGCCGCCGGAATCGTACTCCTGCTGTGACGAGCAACTCCATAAAACGGCGGCCAGGACAGCGCCGCCTAGTACTTTTAAACGGGTAGTATTGATCATTGTCATTGAGTTTATGGGTGAAAATTTTTCCGGGCTTCCCGCAGGAAACCCGGAAAAATTAATTTAGTACCCGGGGTTTTGTTTAAGGGTGGGCACTCCGCCTACCATGCTCTGGGTAATGGCATAGTCGGGAATAGGCTGGTACTCGCTTTTGTTGGGCGTAAACCTCACCCCGGCAAACAGGGATACCCGCCGCTGGCTTTCTTTGGGGAGATACTCCTGGTTGATCACCTTATCGGCTATGCCCCAGCGCACGAGATCAAAAAAGCGGTGGCCCTCCATTCCCAGCTCCAGCCTTCTTTCAAACCGCACGGCCGTACGGGCCGCCTCCTGGCTGGGAAAGGCATCGTACGGCTTTACGAGGTAATTGGCCGCATTTTTGGTGCCGTCTGCGCTTTTTATGGGTGAATTTGCCGCCCGGGCCCGCACTAAGTTAATATATTCCCGGGCTTTTTCCAGGCTGCCGGCCTCTATTTCGCATTCCGCCGCCATCAGCAGCAGGTCGGCGTATCGCATGATCTGGTATTTCAGTGAGCTGGCAATGTACCAGGAAGAGCGTACGGCTTTGCCGCTGTTAAATTCTTCTTTGGAGAAAACGTGCTTCTTGCCGGCATAAGGGCCGCCATTGGTGATGCTTTCGCCCGGAGGTGCCGTAAAGGCCACATCGTTGATCACGCCCCAGTCATGAAACGGGATCCCGCGGCGGCCTACCGTATGATCCAGCCTCGGATCAAGCGGCCCCTGGTACGGGGTAAACACTTCGTTATCTCCTATGCTTTCATGGGAAGTAACATCGGTGTTGTTATAGGTATCCGGAAGCGGCAGGCCGTTATCACCGGTTCTGAAGGCATTCACGAGGTTTTGTGAGGGCCGGTAGAACCACGAATTGGTTCCGCCGGCAATACCGTTGGGGTAGCACAGCAGCATTTCAAAGAAGCCGTTGATGTTATTGGTGGCTCCGTCGCCTACCACATTCTGCACTTCAAGGATCACCTCGGCATTTCCCTGCCTGGCCAGCCTGAAATTATCACCGAAATTCGGCATCAAGGCATATTTCACGCCCAGCGGATTTTTACCGTTCGCGATAACCTCGTTGAAAACAGCTTTGGCTTCGGCATATTTTTTCTGGTACAGGTACGCTTTACCCAGAAAGGCGCCGGCAGCCCATTTATTGGCGTGCCCTATGCCTTTTTTCACTTCATCCAGGTTTTCGTAAGCAAACTTCAGGTCTTTTTCAATGTCCGGCCAGATATCAATGTACTTCCCGGAGGCATCGGTATTGGATACCTTATAATCGGTTACGTTTTCATCCAGGAAAGGAACATTGCCAAAGGTTTTCTTGGCTTCAAAATGGTAAAATCCCCGCAAGAACCGGGCTTCGGCTTCAATCTGCGTTCTCACCTCAGGTGTCAGATCGGGGTCAGTGGCTGCTGCCAGCTTCTGAAGCACCAGGTTGGCTCTGCCTACGCCGTCATAGAGGGCATTCCAGCGGGTGAGCACCTGTGGGTTAGTGGTGGGCGTTGCGTATTGCATCACGTAATTCAGATCGGGCTGATCAGTAAAGCTGACTCCTGCCTTATAGGCGTCGCCTCCCAGGATGCTGCCCCAGATCCAGTTATAAGAGCCCGAAAAGCCGAGGGTACTGGCGTCGCGGCTCCCGTCGAGAGACGCGTAGGCACCGGTCAGAAATCCTTCTATACCTTTTTTGTTCAGCAGGGTGGTTTCAGAATAGACCCCCTGCGGTGTGATAGCCAGAAATTTATCTTTGCAACTGCCCAGGCCGGAAACGACCAGACCGCAGATCAGTATGTTTTTTATCAAATTTTTCATCATTGTTTTTCTTTAAGGTTAGAAGGTAAGATTTAAGCCGATCAAAAATTGCCGCGGAGTAGGAAAGCCCGAGTAATCTACCCCCAGGTTCTGATCACTGCTGGCCGTCTGGTCGGTGGTATTGCCCGATACCAGCCCCAGGTCAGGATCTGCCCCGCTGTATTTGGTGAGCGTGAAGAGGTTCTGGGCCTGCAGGTATACCCTTAAATTGCTCATTTTTATTTTCTGAGCTGCTTTAAACGGTAAGGTATACCCGATCTGTACGTTTTTGGCCCGCAGAAACGACCCGTCTTCCACGTAAAACGAAGTAGAATTACCGGTTACGAAAGACGTATAGCCGTTTTCTTCGCCTACACCTATGCGCGGGGTCTTGGCGGTTGATGCCGTTTCGGGAGTCCAGGCGTCGGTCATTTTATTCACGCTGATGCCGCCGCCCAGAACGTTCATGTAGGTAAAGAATTTGGTATAATTGAAGATCTCGCTTCCCTGGTTCCAGAACAGGAAGGTATTGAAATCAAAATCTTTGTAAACCAGGCCGATATTCATGCCCAGCTGGAAATCAGGATGGGGCGAGCCCAGCACTACCCGGTCGGCAGTGGTAATGTTCCCGTCTCCGTCTACATCGCGGTATTTCCATGTACCCACCACGGCAGGGGCTCCGTTAATTTTCGGACCGGAATTGACCTCTTCGGCCGAGTTGTAGAAACCTGCAATGTCGTACCCGAAAAACGAGGAGATGGCCATGTCTTTGGTGGTGATGAGCACGTTATTCAGGCGGCCGGTGGCTACATATTGGGCCGTGTTCTCGTCGTTCAGCTTGGTCAGCTTGTTTTTGTAATGGGTAAACGACATTGACACGTCGTATTTCAGGTGATTGCTGATACGTCCCTGGTTCCCTATCTGCAGATCAATACCCCGGTTACGCATGGTACCCAGGTTGATCAGCGGCTTGTTCACAATAGGCTCCAGCCCGTTCCTGAGCGAAGGCACCAGCAGGTCGCGGGTGTTTTTCTGGTAAACGTCCACGCTGAAATTCCAGGCTCCCTGGTTGAGTGAGCCGTCCAGTCCTACGTTAATGGTTTCGGTAGTTTCCCATTTGGTTTTCTGGTTCCCCTGCGAAGCCCACCCGTACCCCTGGGTAGAACCGTTGGTTACGCCACCAATATTGTAAAAATCGGTATTGGGCGATGAGCGGTAGGTAGAGTACTGGTTAAATGCCGGTACGTTGGAAATACTGCCGATCTGTCCCCAGCCCGCACGCAGCTTCAGGTCATTTACCCAGCTCAGCTCTTTTAAAAACGGCTCGTCTGAGATCCTCCATCCTACACCGATGGCCGGGAAGTTGGCGTAGCGCACTTCAGGTCCGAAGAGAGAGGATCCGTCTCTCCGGAAGGTGGCATTGAACAGGTATTTATCTTTCCAGGTATAATCTACCCGGCCAAAATAAGAGAACAGTGAATTGGCATACAGCACATTATTAACAGCCGTTATGTCGCCCAGTGAGCTGGGGAGCCCGGTGTTAAGCGAAATAAAGTCGGGGTCTTCCGAGTCATAATTGTTTTTGGCCGTATTGATTGATTTGCCCCGGTTTTTGATGGCTTCGGTACCGGCCAGCACTTTTACATCGTGCAGGTTATTGAAGTTCCGGTGGTAGCTGAGCGTATTACTCCAGGTCCAGCTGAGGTAGGCGCCTGCCCCCTCTTCCAGCTGGGTCACTTTGCGAGCCTCGGCTCTTTCATATTCTTTTAAATATACCCGGTAAATATCCGAATTGTAGGCATCAATACCAATAGAAGACCGGAACACCAGCTCTTTCATCAGGGTTACATCGGCAAAGATGTTTCCGAATGTACGCAGGTTTTTGTTGGTCCAGTCTTTTCTCCGGTACAGCGTGGCTACCGGGTTATACCCCACACCGGATATCCCACCGATCAGCGAGCCTCCGAAACCGCCTTTGATGTCGTATACGGGTGTAAACGGCGTGCTGCGGTAGGCATTGGCCCAGGCGCTGGTTTCACCGATCACCACGTTATCTCCCCTGCGGTTGTCATAAGACACCTGCACATTCTCGCCCAGGGTCAGGAAAGAGGTGGCTTTGAAGCTGGAATTCAGCCGTACGGAATACCGGTCATAGCCGGTATATTTGAAGGTACCTTCCTGGTTGAAATAATTCAGGCCCAGGGAGTAGGTAGAAGTTTCGGTGCCGCCGCTGGCATTCAGCTGATGAGTCTGGATAAGCCCGTTCTGCGACATGGCCCTGAACCAGTCGGTACCGGGGCTGGTCCTGAAAATCTGGTACGCGTTAGCATAATCGGAAATGGTGTACAGATCCGGGTTAATTCTCGGGTCTGAAGCACTCACGCCGCCCCTGAAGGTATTGCTCACCACGTAGTATTCGGGTATTGAAAACGAATTGTGCTGGCCGAATACGGGGTCGATATGGGTTTCAGGAGTGGTTATCCGGAGGTAGTCTACCAGCTGGGCCGTACTCATTAATTCAGGTGTGCGGTTCAGAGGCAGGGCCTGTACACCCATGTACGTATTGTAAGAAACGACGGTTTTGTTGGGTTTTCCCTGTTTGGTAGTGATAATGATCACCCCGTTAGCGGCCCGGGCTCCGTAAATAGACGCCGATGAGGCATCTTTCAGCACCTGGATAGATTCTATATCCTGGGGATTAATGCGGGAGCCGTCAGTAGTAGGTACTCCGTCTATCACATACAGAGGGTTGTTGTTCCCGTATGATGAAAACCCCCGGATACGGATATTGGCAGAACTGCCCGGATCTCCCGTACTACTGACTGTCACTCCCGATGCCCTTCCCTGTAACTGGGTTACCAGGTTAGCTGAGGGGGTAGCGTTAAGCTCTGACGCTTTAACAACCGACACCGCACCAATGATATCTTTTTTCTGCTGGGCGGTATAGCCCGTCACCACCAGCTCAGACAATAAGCTTACTTCGGGGTACAGCCGGATATTCAGTACGTTCTGGTTTCCCACTTTGATTTCTTCTGTTTTGTACCCCACAAACCGGAAGATCAGCACGCCGTCATCCGGAACATCTATGGAAAACCGCCCGTCGCCGTCGGTAAATACACCTTTGGTTGTGCCTTTCAGCTCAATGGTCACGCCGGCCAGCGCTTTGTTATTTTCATCTACCACGGTTCCCGTGACTGACCGGTCATTGATGATGCCCATGCCTTTTCTGACCAGGATGATCTGCCGCCCCTGTACTTTGTAGTCAAGATTCATGGGTTTGAGCAGGATTTCGAGCAGCTCGCCCAGCGAGCCATCCTGCATTTGCAGCGATAGCCGCCGGTGGGTGTTGACCAGCGATGTGCTGTACAGGAACCGGACGTCAGAGGCCCTTTCTATCTCGGAAAATGCCTCCTTGATTGTCAGGTTATCCAGTTTAATACTTACCGCACTGTTAAGAAAATTCTGAGCGTTGGTCTTGGCATAAGACGCGCCGAATAACACAATAGAAAAAAGTATTTGGGTCAGGGTTATTCGCATGATTTTGAATCCAATCTCATGGACTTGTAAACTGTTTTTCATACATTTGTTTGTTTTTGTTAGGTTAAAAAATTGACAAAACACTCCCTGTCTGAGCTCGAAAGTCAGATTCAGGATTAAGGGAAAAACGGGTCAGTAGTGTGGCAGCACTGCTGACCTTTGTTATTTCCTTTCTAAGAAGAATTCGGCCTGTTTTTCATTAGAAGAATTGTTTTAAGGTTGATTATTTAATTATTATCCCGTCAGGTCTTACTTCGTATCCCGCTTCAATGGCCTTACAGATCATCTCTATCTTGTCATAAAGGGGCTCGTCTGAAAGGTGTGCTGTCAGCTTCACATTTTGCCACTTGTCTTTGTCGTAAGCAATGTTCACATTATAGGCCAGCTCAAGATCGGCAATAATGCGGGCCAGCGGTTCATCATCAAAGTCAAACTTCATTTGCTGTACGGCATGGTTCAGCTCGGTGAGCTCACGTTTTACAATAGGTGACAGCTTCATGGTGGTTCTCTCCAGGTCTATTTTCTGGTTTTCCACCAGGTAGTTTCCATCCAGTTCTTTTGATTCCAGTATTCTCTTCTTCCGCGGATCTTTCTGGGTGATCACCTCTACCTTTCCTGATTTGACGATCACCTCTATTTTAGCCGAATTCTCGGGTGCCTTTATGGTAAAGCTGGTTCCCAGCACTTTGGTGATCAGCTCATTGGAGTAAACAAAAAACGGTTTTTGCGGATTTTTCGACACTTCAAAAAAGCCTTCGCCCGAGAGGTAAACTTCGCGCTTTTCGCGGTTGTACCCGGATATGGAGTAGCCGATGCGGCTTCCCTGGTAAAGCACCACCGAGCTCCGGTCAGGCAGGCTGATAAATACGGGATCAGGGCCGTCATTCCGGATCTCCTTATAATCTGATGGCGCTACTTCTGCAATCAGGTTTTCATAGGAAACCCGTGAGCCGGCGTTTTCGTACCGGTATATTCCCAGGAAAACCAGCAAAGCCGCTGCCATGGAACCGACAGCCCAAAGCCATTTCCTGCTGCGGTAGGCCGGCCGGAGGCTTTCCGGGCCGCTGATGCGTTGCCACACTTCAGTAGCTTCTGAGGGGTCTATGCTGACTTCAGGAGCTGTGGCAGCCGCTTTAACAAGCAGTGCGGCCTGGAGAATAATTTGCTGCTGCGCAGGATCAGATGCCATAGCCGACTCCCAGAAAGTATGATTTTCATTGGATCTTACCCATTGTATAAATGAGTCGTCCATCACAAGATCTTCTATTTTATAATGTTTCATAATGAACAGGGGTATAATACAATCTGAACCGGCTTTATTGATATAAAGCGGCTTTTTTCCGGTTTAACTCACTTAACGAAAAAAAAAATTACAGCAGGTAGGAGCGGAGGCTGACAATGGCCCGCCGGATGATGTTGCGAACCGATTGTTCATTCATGTTCATGATAGAGGCTACTTCATCAAAGGTAAAGCCCTCGTAGTATTTCAGGCGAAGCGCTTCCTGCTGGCGGACGGTCAGCTTTTCAATTCCTTTGGAAAGCTGCCGGAGATACCGGTTTTCGGTTTCTTTTGTGATCAGGTGCTGTTCGCACGAATCAACGGCGGGCAGGTCATTTTCGGCCAGGGCTAAGGGAGTGAAAACGTCTTCCCGGCCGGTGCTCACCTGCAGCCTTCTCCTGAGCGACCTGAACAGGTAGAATTTGACGGAAGTAGTTTCGGAAAGATTGGCCCTTAGCCGCCACAAATCGGTAAACAGCTCCTGGATGGCATCTTTTACCCGCGGCCTGTCGGGTACGAAATGGTACCCGTAGCTGTACAGCACCGCAAAGAAGGTTTCATAGATCTGAGAAAATGCCTTTTCATCTCCGGCGATAAAGCTTCGCCACAGTCCGGTCATTTTTTCTTCATTAATATATGAGTACCTTGCCAATACACCGCTGAATAAGTTACAAAGCTAAATAATTTATGAAAAGGTCAATGGTATTTTCTGCTTCGAAACAAAAGCGGTACCATCTCACCCCAGCACTTCGTATACTTTCAGCTCTGTAGATTTGTTTTTGACCTTCAGGGTGCCTACTTCATTGCATTCAAATGACTCGCGAATGGTCAGGTAATCGTCGTGAGCGATCAGGATCTGGCCCGGCCGGGCCGACGACTGCAGCCGCTGAGCGGTATTCACCGTATCGCCGATCACGGTATAATCGAGCCGCTTCAACGTTACAGAGCCGATATTCCCCGATACCATTTCCCCGCTTTTTATACCGGTGGCCAGCTTCGGGATAAAATCAGACCGGCCCTCCAGGGGCTCGGATATCTTGTTGATCTCCTCCCGCACCCGCAGCGCCGCTTCGATGGCCCGGTCGAGGTGGTAATCACCCTTGAAAATGGCCATGATGGCATCGCCCATGAACTTGTCAACTATACCGTTCTGGGCAATGATCTCTTTGACCATGATGTCGAAGTACTTGTTGATCAGCTTCACCACCACATCGGGTTTTTCCTTCTCAGAAATAGCTGTAAACCCGCAGATGTCCATAAAAATGGCGGTAGCGGTGATGATTTCGTTGGAAACAATCGATTGCTCAAATTCCTGGCGTGACATAAACTTCAGCACCGAGTCATCTACGTACATGCGCAGGATATTGTTCTCCCGGATGGCATTGAAGGTTTGCCGGATCTGCTCAATGTGCCGGATGGTCTTTTCCATGGTTACCTCCAGGTCATCAAAATTTACCGGTTTGCACACAAAATCAAAAGCACCCCGGTTCATGGCCGTGCGTATGTTCTCCATATCGCCGTAAGCCGACACCATCACCACTTTCACCAGCGGGTTATTTTCATTTATTTTGATCAGGAGGGTCAGGCCGTCCATCTCCGGCATATTGATGTCGCTCAGTACCAGCGAAATATCCGGGTTGGTGTCCATAACCTCCAGGGCTTCGCGGCCGTTGGCGGCAAACACAAACTCGTATTTATTTTCGCGGATCTGCTTCCGGAACTTTTGCTTGATCAGGATCTGCAGATCACTTTCATCGTCAACTACCAGGATCTTCATTTCAAAAGTTTGGTTTTCAGTTCGTTAAAATCCAGTGGTTTGGTGAGGAAATCATCGGCACCCAGGCTCATGGCTGCGTTGCGGTTCACGTCGTCGCCGTATGCGGTGATCATCATCACCTGCGGAGGGGCTATGGGATGCGTGCCGCGGATACGGCGGAGCAGCTCCAGGCCGGTCATTCCCGGCATGTTAATGTCTGAAAGGATCAGCACCGACTCCGGGTTCCTGTCTTTGAGGTATTCCAGGGCCTCTTCACCCGAGAATACAAAAGTGAAGCTCGTTTGCCCGCTCCGTATTTCTTTCCTGAATTTTTGCAGGAACAGGTCTTTGATATCAGTCTCGTCATCCACTACCAGGATATTCATAGCCAATTATATTTAAGAAACCGGCAGGCAGATGATAAACTGCGTGCCTTCGCCTTCCTTACTTTCCAATGTGATCTCTCCCGAATGCCCCTTGGTGATAATATCGTAGCTGAGCGAAAGGCCCAGGCCCGTACCCTGCCCGGTGGGCTTTGTGGTAAAGAAAGGCTGGAATATCTTGTTTTTCAGCTCATCCGGGATCCCTGACCCGTTGTCAGAGACCGTTATTTTAACGGCTTTCTCTGCCGGCAGGTTTTCGGTGGCAATGGTTACCATGGGCTTGTATCCCGGGATGTTTTCGCGGGCTTTTTTGCTGACGGCGTAAAAAGCGTTGTTGCAAAGGTTGAGCAGCACCCGGCCGAGGTCCTGGGGAATGCCCTGAACCGGCGGAAGGGCAGGGTCGGCCTGTACTTTAAAGTCGGAATTAAACGATTTGTCTTTGGCCCGCAAGCCGTGGAAGCTCAGCTTGATGTATTCTTCTGCCAGGGTATTCAGGTCTATCTGCTGTCTTTCGCCCGTACTGGCCCTGGAATGTTCCAGCATGTTTTTAACAATGCCGCTGGCCCGCTTGCCGTGGTAAGAGATCTTCTGGAGATTCTGAACGAGGTCTTCAATAATGTCGGCAGAATTTTCAGGCAGCCGGGTTGCGCTGAGCTCTTCCTTCAGCTCATCGAGCAGCTCGGTGCTTACTTCTGAAAAGTTATTGACAAAGTTCAGCGGGTTTTGTATTTCATGAGCAATACCGGCGGTAAGCTCGCCCAGCGAGGCCAGCTTCTCCTGCTGGATAAGCTGGTTCTGGGTTTGCTTCAGCTCTTCCAGCGTTTCTTCCAGCTGGTTTTTTTGCTGGAGGATCTCGTTGGTTCTTTCCCTGACCAGGTCCTCCAGTGCTTCATTTTCATGAATTACTTTTTCTTTTTGCTCTTTTTCGCGCCGGAGTGTATTCAGCTGGTTCTTTGCGCTCACCCCAAATGCAAAAAGCCATACCATGGTGATCACATTGAGGAGGTCGAGGTAGTCGTCTACGGTTTTGTAGAGCGCCGGAAGGGTGTATTTGATCAGGAATACTAAAACGAAATAAATGTAATAGGGCAGGCCGGCTTTCAGGAGGCTTCCGGCCAGGATGTTCTCTCTTTCCTGGTACAATACGTAGATCAGGTACGAGAGTACAGCGATCCAGCCTGCTTCGGCAATGAATTTGAACGAGCTGCCTAAAATAATATCAGCGCTCATCAGGCACGGTACCACCAGGAAGTTGAGCACCTTCAATACATCAATATTGTTCCGGAAATACCGTGAAGTATCCAGGTTCTTGCGAATGATGTTCAGCGCAAAAAAGCAAATAAAGAAATTCAGCATCGGATTGTTCCCGCTTTAAACCGGCCACAATATAGTGAAAAACCATTAGCTAAAGGAGAAAAGATGCGGAAGTCTGCCGCTCATCTTCTCCTGAAAAGGTCTTTAAGCCGGCTGATACCGGCCGGAACTGCTGATTACGCTACCTCCTGTATGATCACCGCACCTACCGTAATGTTGGTTCTCGGGTCAATGATAATGGCCCGGGAGTTTTCCGGGAAATTACGGCGGGTATCAAAAACAATTTCGTCAGCGGCTTTGATCCGGACCTTCCCGATATCGTTCAGCCGGATTTCTTCACCGAACAGCTGTTCCTGGGTATTTACATCGTATTTGTATTCTACCTCAGCTATTTTAATCCGGGATACTTTCGAATGGTTCTGCAGCAGGTAAACCTGGCCGGTATCCAGCGGCTTCTGGTCAAACCAGGCAATATCGGCTTCAAAGCTCCGTGCTGTTTCAGAAGGGTGAGAGGCCTGCACAATAAAGTCACCGCGCGAAATATCAACGTCATCGGCCAGGTGGAGAATAACCGACTGCCCGTTTTCTGCCGTTTCCAGGGGATTGCGGTCCAGTTCAATGCCCGAAACTGTGCTCCTTACCCCGCTGGGCAGAATGATCACCTCATCGCCGGTACGGAGCCCTTCGCCAATCACCCGGCCGGCATAGCCGCGGTAATCGGGCAGGTCTTCCGACTGCGGCCGTACCACCCACTGCACGGGGAAACGCCAGCCCTGCGCCGGAGAAGAGGTTTCAATTTCCACATTTTCGAGGTACTCCAGCAGTCCCGGGCCGGTGTACCACGGCATCCTGACAGAGGGATACACAATATTGTCTCCCTTTAAGGCAGATACGGGGATGTAATCCACCTTTTCCAGCCGGAGCTTCTGAGCCAGCTGCGCGTAGTCGGCTTTGATATTCTCGAAAACTTCGCTACTGAAATCAACCATATCCATCTTATTCACGCATACCAATACCTGTTTCAGCGATAGCAGCGCGGCCAGGAACGAATGCCGTTTGGTTTGCTCGATCACCCCTTTCCGGGCATCGATAAGAATAATAATGAGGTCGGAGTTCGAGGCACCGGTCACCATGTTCCGGGTGTACTGGATGTGCCCCGGGGCATCGGCAATAATAAACTTCCGGCTTTCCGTCTGGAAATATTTATAGGCCACGTCAATGGTGATGCCCTGTTCGCGTTCGGCTTTCAGGCCGTCGGTCAGGATGGCCAGGTCTACCGTGCCGTCGTCGTTCTTACGGTTAGCCCTTTGGATGGCCTCCAGCTGGTCGTCCAGTATGGAGTTGGTATCGTACAGCAGCCGGCCGATCAGGGTGCTTTTCCCGTCATCGACAGATCCGGCGGTGATGAATTTTAATATCTGCATAAAAGTTTTTTAGTTTTGAGAAAATAGTTAAAAACTAAAAGTTAAAAGTTTCGGAATCATTCCTTTATATACTTATGTACCTTAATTTTTAGTTTTTAACTTTTAACTTTTCACTTTCAAAAGTATCCCTGTTTCTTCCGTTCCTCCATGGCCGCTTCCGAAACTTTATCGTCCATACGGGCGCCCCGTTCACTCACGGTAGAGGCCTTGATCTCGGCAATGATGTCGTCTAACGCTACCGCCACACTGTCTACGGCAGCCGTACAGGTCATGTCACCAACGGTACGGAAGCGAACCGACTTGAAATCGGTGATATCTTCGTGGTCTACCTGGAGAAAAGGAGCCGCCGCCATCCACTGGCCGTTACGCAGCACCACTTCTCTTTCGTGGCTGAAGTAAATGGAAGGAAGCGCAATGTTTTCCCGTTTGATATAGTTCCATACATCCAGCTCGGTCCAGTTGGAGATCGGGAATACCCGTACATTTTCACCCTTGTGGATCTTGCCGTTAAAGATGTTCCAGAGCTCCGGCCGCTGGCGTTTGGGATCCCACTGGCCAAATTCGTCGCGAACCGAAAAGATCCGCTCTTTGGCGCGGGCTTTTTCTTCGTCTCTGCGGGCACCGCCAATGCAGGCGTCAAAACCGTACTTCTCAATGGTATCCAGAAGGGTAACCGTTTGCAGGGTATTGCGGCTGGCATTTTTTCCTTTCTGCTCTACGGCTTTTCCCTGGTTAATGCTTTCCTGCACATAGCCCACAATCAGCTTTTCACCGGTATTTTCAATCAGCCAGTCGCGGTACTGAATGGTTTCCGGGAAATTGTGCCCGGTATCAATATGTACCAGGGGAAAAGGAAATTTACCCGGACGAAACGCCTTTTGGGCCAGGTGTACCAGGGTGATCGAGTCTTTCCCCCCGGAGAACAGCAGGGCCGGCTTTTCAAATTGGCCTGCCACCTCCCGCAGAATATAAATGGCCTCAGCTTCCAAATGATCTAAATAATCCATCCTAATTTGTTGTTCTATGTAAACCACATTCTTTTTTGCTCTTGTCCTCCCACCACCATCGTCCGGCCCTGAAGTCTTCGCCGGGTTGAATGGCCCGGGTGCAGGGCTGGCATCCGATGCTCGGAAAACCTTTGTCGTGCAGAGAGTTGTAAGGAATATGATTCTGTTTTAAAAAATCTTCCACGTCTGCCAGGGTCCAGTAGAAAAGCGGATGAATCTTGACAATCCGGTTTGCCTCATCCCATTCCACACGGGTCATGTCTTCGCGGTTAGCCGATTGGTCAGCCCGGATGCCCGTGATCCATACCTTGTAGCCCTGTATAGCCCGCTTAAGCGGTTCAATCTTGCGGATAAAGCAGCATTCTTTGCGGTCTTCCACACTGTTATAAAAGCTGGAAGGCCCCTTTTCGGAGACCATTTTCTCTACGGCCCCGGTATCCGGGTAATAGGCCTTGATGGGCAGCCCGTATTTTTCCAGTGTACGGTTCCAGACTTTGTACGTTTCAGGAAAGAGGCGGCCGGTTTCCAGGGTGAAAATATCAATTTCAGCACCCGCTTCTTCCAGCAGGTGCGTGATCACCTGGTCTTCTATGCCGAATGAAGTTGAAAACACCGCTTCCCGGCCAAAGTTTTGGGTAATGTACCGGATAACCGCCGCTGCGTCCAGTCCTTCCGTATTTTTTTTAATCTGCTCTGTCATGAATAAAACCGCGGGTATGCGCATTCAGCGTTTCTACCTTTTCCTTAAAATCGCCTTTCAACCGGTTCCGATATTCGTGCATCAATTGCAAAGTCTCATCAATTTCTTCCGGCACAATGTCGTTAAAAAACTCTTTCAGCCGTTTGGCCATGGTAGGCGACTTCCCGTTGGTTGATATACCCAGCTTCAGGCTTCCCTTTTGTACTACAGCCCCCAGGTAAAAGTCGCACAATGCCGGCTTATCGGCCACATTCAGGAGAATATGTCTTTCTCTTGCAAAGGTACGGATTCTCTCATTCAGCCCCGCATTATTGGTGGCTAAAATCACCAGGTCTTTGTGATCCAGGTCGCTTTCCTCAAACTCCTTCCGCAATAGGCTGACCGTACTATGCTGCGCTATAAACGCCCGGGTTTCTTCTTCAATTTCCCGGGCCACCACATCCACCCTGGCCCGGGGCGAATTTTTCAGGATGGCCTGGAGCTTTTCCAGTCCTACCGGGCCGGCACCCACCAGCAGGGTCCGGATCTCGTGCATTTTCAGGAATATGGGGAACAGCTCATTCATGCGTATATATGCCCGGTACTTCGTGTTGAGTACTTAATTCGGTGTTTAGGTTGCTGACCAGCGCGTTGAACTCGCGGTGCCTGGACACTACTTCTCCCAGGATGATGATGGCTGGTACTCCCAGCAGGTTGTTTTCCGCCTGTTCCTCAATGGTGTCTACGGTGCCCAGCGCTATTCTTTCGTTGGGCAGTGAACCGTTCTGGATCAGGGCAATGGGCAGATCTCCCTTACCGTGCGCACGGTATAGCTCCGCAATCTGGTTCAGCCTGGCAAAACCCATCAAAACCACTACGGTGGCATTGGTTTTTACCGCAGAATATAGGTCTTCTGACAGGTGTCCTTCTTTGGTAGAGCCGGTGATCACCCAGAAGCTTTCGCTGATGCCCCGGTAGGTCAGCGGGATCTGCTGCAAAGCGGTAAGCCCGGTAGACGAGGAAATACCGGGTACAACGGCCGTTTCAATGCCGTGCCCGCGTACAAAATCGATTTCTTCCCCGCCACGGCCGAAAACAAAAGGGTCGCCGCCTTTCAGCCTGACCACGTGGCCGTGTGTAAGGGCATAATCCACCATCAGTTGGTTAATATTCTCCTGTTTGATAGAAAGCCGCTCGGCACGTTTTCCCACATATATTTTTACACACATAGGTTTTGCATATTCCAGGAGGTCCTCATTGACCAAGGCGTCGTACAAGATTACATCCGCCTCGCGGATGGCTTTGATCCCTTTCAGGGTGATCAGATCCGGATCTCCGGGTCCTGCGCCTACTAGTGTTACGTACGGTTTCATATTTTTGTTTTCCCGGATTGTAGCCGGGATGTTTGTCTGCTTTTTCCCCGGATTGCATCCGGGGTTATGTATGTTGGACTCCTACGGAGTTGTTTGCCTGCTTTTCCCCGGATTGCATCCGGGGTTATGTATGTTGGACTCCTACGGAGTCTGGTATGCGTTAATTTGCAGGAAACCTGCCTGGTATTTACTCAAAACTCTCCACTCAAAACTCTCTACTCGGAACTCTCTACTCGGAACTCCCCACTCAAAACTCTCTACTCGGAACTATTCACTCGGAACTATTCACTCGGAACTCTCTACTCGGAACTCTCTACTCAAAACTCTCTACTCAAAACTCTCTACTCGGAACTCTCTACTAACTATTCACTACCCGTATCTCCTCCCGCTTTTCGGCTGCCTCCAGGTGAAATGCCGTGGCCTGCAGCAGGAAAACCTCCGCAAATTCTTTGGAAGGTTCGTATTTATTGATCTGCAGAACCCGGTCGCTGAAATTGACAGGGAATGAAAAGGTGCCGTCTTCCACAAAGTGTTTGTCAAACTCCTGGATCACCATGATCTGGGTACGGGTACTGATGCCTTTGTCGAGCAGCAGCGCCTTGGCGGTCCAGAGAAACGTGTTATACGAATGATAAATGGAATCGGCGTATAAGCCTTTATCCAGTGCCTCCCGGGCCCAATCCAGCTTTTCTTCGGCTTCAATGAGCAGGGTGGCCACCAGGTCAATGATCACGCCGGCGCATTCTCCCACCCCGATAGCCGTGGCGTACGTTCCTTCATGGCCCCAGTCAATATATTCATCTTCGGTGAGGTTGGAGGTATCGGCCAGGGGCTTCAGCAGCTGATAGAAATGGTCTTTGGTGCGGCGGTCGTAATAATCGTGAAAGCTCTCATCGGTTACCTTGTTCAGCTTGTAATCCTGCAGGATATAATCTACTACCTGCAGCACCCGTTTTGTGGGTACTTTGGTGATGCGCTCGGCCACGCGGCCTACCCCGTTACCCACGGTGCCTCCGCCCAGCATAACCTGTGCGGCAGGAATCACTTTCCCGTCTACTTTGCTTGAGCTGCCGTGGAAGCCGATATGCGCTAGGCCGTGCTGTCCGCAGGAGTTCATACAGCCCGAGATCTTGATCTTAAGGTCGGTTTCCGTAACAAAATCAGAATGGAACTCGTAGATGTACTGTTCCAGCACCCGTGCCATTTCGGTAGAGTTGGAAATGCCGAGGTTGCAGGTATCCGTACCGGGACAGGTGGTAACATCGGCCGTACTGTTGTGGCCGGGCCGGGCAAAGCCCAATTCGGCCAGCAGGTTATAAATGTGGGGAAGTGATTCTTCCCGGGCATATTTAAACAGCAGGTTCTGGTCCTGGGTGATCCGGATATCGTCAGCAATATGCCGGCGTACTCCGGCTACCAGCTTTCGGGCCTTATCGGTCGGGATATCGCCGGTCAGCACTTTTACATACACCCCGAAATATCCTTTCTGCTTCTGTTCAAATACATTGGTTCTCCTCCAGAGGGCGTAGGCCCCGGCATCGACCGGTGCTGCCGGCTCCACAGGCTCTGAAGGAGGTTCGGGTTGGCTTATTTTATCGGTGTTAAAATGAAAGACCTTGTTCTTTACCGCTGTTTTTTCCTCTTCTATAAGGCGGAGAACTTCTTCAAGGCCTTTACCCTGGATCAGGTATTTGAAACGGGCTTTGTTCCGGTTTGTTCGCTCGCCATAACGGTCAAACACCCGGATGCCCGCTTCCACTAAAGGGATGATCTCTTCTTCCGCCAGGAAATCAAAGACCTCGTAGGCCAGCATAGGCTGTGCGCCCAGTCCGCCGCCCATCATCACTTTAAAGCCGCGTTTTTCACGGCCGTTTATGTGTTTTATTTTAGGGATAAATCCGAAATCGTTTCCATACGAAAAGGCAGTGTCTTTTTCGCTGGAAGAAAAAGCAATTTTAAACTTTCTCCCCATTTCCGCGCATATGGGGTTGCGTACAAAATATTCAAAAGTGGTTTGGGCATACGATGAAACATCAAACGGCTCATCGGGATCAATGCCGGCGGCAGGCGAGGCGGTGACATTCCTGACCGTATTTCCACAGGCTTCGCGGAGGGTCATGTCGTCTTCGGCCAGCCGGGCCCAGAGTTCGGGGGTCCTGTCGAGGCTCACATAGTGGATCTGGATGTCCTGGCGGGTGGTCAGGTGCAGGTTCCGGCTGGCATACTCGTCAGAAATATCGGCAATTTTCAGAACCTGGTTAAATGTAATTCTGCCAAAAGGCAGCTTGATGCGCACCATCTGAACACCGGGCTGACGCTGCCCGTATATTCCGCGGGCCAGTCGCAGGGAACGGAATTTCTCATCAGGCATCTTTCCTCCCCGGAATTCCCTGATCTTTCTTTCCAGCTCGATGATTTCCCGTTCCACAACGGGGTTTTCTAGTTCGGTACGGAAACTCTGCATCTTTTGTATTCAATTAGTAAACTGACCCGGCCTTGCTGCCCAAAGGCAGGATTGAGCCAACAAAAATAAATACAAAAATCTACTATACTAATATAGTCTATAGATTTAGTAGGAAAATATAAGAGATACTTGGAAAAGTGAAAATTTCATACACCCGAAACGGTGTTCTACGGCGATTACCGGGTGAAAAATTATCTGCAGATAAGTTTTTCTCAAAAAAGTACCGGATACCCTTGCCTTTATTTTTTTCCGGTTTACCTTCGTTGACACTTAAATCGCATGGACTTATGAAAACCCACATCTTTCAACTCTCTTTTTTGGTATTGTTCTACGTTATTTGTGCTGCACTTTTTATTTCCTGTAATGTTTTAAACAGTCAGACAGATGCCCGGTTATCCCCTGTTTCGTACCGGTTGGATGCCAACGAAAAAGCCAGGGTCTCCTATGAGGCAGAAACCGTAACCGTTACCCGGTACGACGGCGATATACCTGAACCGCTCAGGGAACAGTATGCGCTCCGTTTAATACCCGCCATCAGCCGAAGCCGGGTTGAAGTAAGCATTGACAAAGCCGGGCAGACCCGCTGGGTCATTGAAGACGTGGAGCCCGGGCGGAAAATCCCCGACGGCAGGCACAATGTTCCGCCGGATCTTTCCCCGAAAGTGAAAAAAACGGTCATTCATGACCAACGGGCCGACTTTTACGATGCCGCCGGAAAGCTGATCAGAACCGGTCGGATGGATATGCCGGACATGACAGAGATCAACGGTTTTTTGAAATACGCCGGCAGCGGGGAAGAAGACATGGCGGAAAGAATAGCCAGGGCCCGGAAAAACGGGAGTCATATCCGCGAGCACTCCAACGGAAACCTCACGATACGAACCTGGAAAACGCTCACTGATTTTTACCGGCGGGACGGCTCCGGTCCTGCTGCGGAAGTGCCGCCCGAAAAAGTGGAGATCCGTGAGCTGGTAGATACAAAAAACAACCTGATTGTTGCCACGGCCCTGTACAACCAGTCGGGTGAACCCCTGGAAGAAACCCGTTTGAAATACAGGGACGGCACCCGCGAGCTGCAGCATATCCACAGTGTTTCCACCGTTACCGACCGCAACCGGGTCAAAGTGAAGAATATCACGGACACCTATTTTGACTACCTTCATGTAATGATTTCTGACAACTAAAAATTCATCCAAATGAAAAAGTACTTTCTGTGTTTTCTCGGATGCCTTGCCGCAATAGGCATGGCGTCAGCCCAATCAACCCGCCCTGTACACTGGGTACACGGCCTGAACGGGAGCAGTACTACCTGGAATTTTCACAAATCCTATTTTGAATCGGCACGCCGTATTGACGGACCGGCCTCTTATAACTCCACCGGTTTAACGAACCTCGGAGTGGTCTCTTACTCCAATGCGGTCCGGTCAGCTATGATACCGAATGCCAATGCCATTGCTATAGGGCACAGCATGGGCGGAGTAACGGTCAGGGATATTGCCCGGTACGACGCCATTAACTCTACCACCACATTCGGCGGCTTTATAGCCGCCGGGGCTCCCTTAACAGGAGCAAAAATACTCAACAGCATCTCCAACGGTTCTGCTGAAAATTTTATCCTGAACGGGGTAGATGAAATTGTCAGAGGGCCGGCAACTGCACTGGGGCTATACAATTTTTTTGTGGCCGGAGAGCCCGTTATCTCCTCAGTATTGCTGATCAAGAGCATCCGGAAAGGCATCCTCAAATTTTTCCTGGGCAGTTTCGACTTCCCTTTAAATGACACCCATGCCGGCAGCGCCTTTGGTGTACAAACCTTTGATGACTTAAAGGAAAACAGCGCCTATATGAATGCCGTCAATACCTTTTCCGGGCCGTATAAGGACAGGCTGTTTATCTATGGCAATGAAAGCAGCCCGATTCACTGGCGGCTGGCATCTTCCACGTTGAAAAGCGGGAGCGGCGCCTCGTGGACTTCAACCGATGATGAATACCTGGTGAACCTGGCGTCTAACTTCAGGTCGGTTTACAATACCCAGAATACGCTTAACATTACGGCTGCTATACTGGCGTATTCCACCTTCAACTTTGGAGTAGGGGCCGGGCATACTTATATGGCCTCGCAATGGAGAAAAGGAAGAGACTGGCTCGACATGTCGGAATCGTACTGGGCGGGGCTGATCGGTGCGCACGGCACCACCTACTATGCCGGTATGATAGATACCTATGAAGACCAATGTGATATGCCCCGGTTTGAAGAGTGCTTCGGCAACGGAGATGATCCCGTAACTGTTGACTGTGAAGACTGCACCGTGGTGCCGGTAACCTATGCCGTGTGGATACCCACTCAAACCGGTAGTGACGGACTGGTGGCGGTGTACTCCCAGCTGGCTGAAGGAACTCCTTGGGCGGTATCCTCGGGCAGAACATACCAGGCCGTAAATGTCAATCACATGGAAATGCGTGGACATACCCATATGACGACGGAGCTGTCCCACTGTTTTGACAGGCTTGATTTTTTCTCTACTCCGTTATGGTAAGAAGAATTCTGTATTGGGTACTGGTGGCGGGGTGTCTTTCCTGCAAAGAAAAACCGGGGGATGAATTTTATCCGGATGGCGTGTTATTGAGCAAAGAACCCGCCTGGAAAACGCAGGTATCGGTTAACTCCTTCCTGGCTCAGGGGATAGATATTCCGCCTACCTTATACAATGACGGAGCGGTCATGGCCTGTGCAACCGGGTTTGAGCCTGTGGCAGGCTCCGGTTTGAGCAGGCCGGGGCTCCTGATGCTGGATGTTCTGACCGGCAAGGTCAGGTGGAAATGGGACGATTACATGTATGACAGGGAAAGCTTATTCCTGACCGGCAGGTATACATTCAATGACCGGATGGTTTTTCATAATGGCCCCCGTACATACTGCATCAATCTGTCTACCGGTAAAACAGAATGGAAAAAATGGAAAGCAGACAGCGTCAATACATTAAATCCCGGTCTCATTTCAGGTATAGGTCATCGGTACTTCTTCTCGGCCATAGCGATAAAAAGGGGGGATGAAGATTACCCGCTCAACAAGCTGTACGAGGGCAACATTTTAAATGCTGTTCGGGAGGTGGAAGTCGTAAATCCACAGCTTCCGAAAGAGTATTTCGGTGTGACCCCTATTCCGGCAGGGGCAACATTTTTCTGCCCCACCGTTCTGGACGGTGACACGGTCATTGCGGTAGCCTACCAGGTACCTGCGGCAGATGCGCAGTACAATGTTATTAAAAGCGCATTCGGCTTGTATAACCTTAATAAGAAAGAATGGATATACAAAGACCGGATGCTCCTGGAGCCCCAACGGGGCGGTGTGGTAGACTGGTGCCCGGTGATTTACGGGGAAAAGATCTATTGGAACGCCAACCGGGATATTGTCTGTAATGACCTGCGTACGGGTAGGGAGATATGGAGGAAGGCCTTTCGGCAGGATTTTCTTTTTACTCCGCTCATCATAGCAGAAAATAAGGTCATTGCCAACAACGAAGATACCTGGCTGTATGCCCTGGATATAAACACCGGGGCGGAATTATGGAAGACGTCGTCTGCCGGTACCAGCTCGCACCTGGTATACCTGGATGGCTACGTGTATTACATCGGCGGGGGAGACGGCTTTCTTCATGCCGTAGATATATCGAACGGAAAAACGGTCTGGAGGCTTAGATCGCCCGATCTTAAAGCAGACAGCCGGGCCCATTTTTCGGGTGGGATATCCGGTGTACCGGCAAAAAACGGGAAAAAGGGGCGTATCCTGGCCGGTACCGGCCGGCATGTATACAGTTATGAAGCCATCCGTTAAAAAAGTGGCAGGCCTCCGTATGGAAGCCTGCCGGCATTTAAAAGAAAGGGTTATTTAGTTAGAATGAATAACGCAGTGTGACGCCGTAGGTCCTGGGATCTCCCAATATACCGGCATACTGGCCGTAACTGCCGGGAGCGGCCAGAAGCTGCTCATAGTAATCGGTATTGGTCAGGTTCCTGCTCCAGAGGAAAAAGGTGATCCCGTTGGAAGCACGGAATCCCGCTCTCGCATTCAGCAGCGCATAACCGTTGATATTCAGGTAGCGCGAAGGAGAGGGGCTGGACGAGAAATCAGACCGGTAAAATACATCGGCTCCCAGGAAATAATTGCCCCTGAGCTGGATCAGGCTGCCTTTCCGGGCTACCTCTGCGCCCAGCGATCCCGACCATTTCGAGATGCCGGGAAGCTCTCCGCCGGAAATATCTTTGAATGCCTGGGCTCCGCCCACTTCTTCAAGAGGTACGGGCGCATTGGTAAATTTCAGGTATTTGCCATCGGTATAGGCCAGGGCTGCATTCAGGCGAAGCGAGTTGCCCACCGACAGGTTGCCGTCTACTTCCACGCCGCGCACCCGTACCTTTTCAGCGTTGGCCAGGTAACCCCGGTTTACACCGGGTTCAGGGGTTTGAACCTGGGTCTGGAAATCGTGGATATCGGTCTGGTACACGGTAAAATTAAGAACGGCATTTTTCCCGGGGTTGGTTTTAATGCCCAGCTCCTTATGATTAACCGCTTCCGGCTTTACCTGGGCCAGATCCAGCAGCACCTCTCCGTTGGCAGTAGGCAGGCCACCCACGTTTACGCCCACGGGCTTGTAGCTCACAGAATAGGTAGCAAAGCCGTTTATTTTGGGGCTGAACCTGTATTGCAAAGATAGCTGGCCGGAGAAATTGCCTTCTACGGCATCGGTATCGAACGACTGGTCGCTGTATACCCCGTTTTTGAGAGCCAGCAGGGCAGGGTCGCTTGTTTCCAGTCCGCCGTAGCGCTTACGGTCATAATTTACAATTTTTTTGTCATAATTATACCTCAGGCCCGGCAATACATGGAGCTTAGGCACAACCTCCCAGTCGATCTGCGTATACGCTGCCAGCCCTGTGCTCCTGATGCCGTAAACGGTGCGGATGCCGTAGTGGTCAAACAGGCCGGGGGTGGCCCATAACGGGCTGGTAGAACTTTGGGCAAAACGCCACTGGGCCGATCCCGCCTCTTCAGTATGCACGGGGTCGGTCTGCAAATCCTGCCATAGTCCGAAAAGCCCGATCACCCCGCTGACCTTTTCGCCTACCCGGCCTGAATACCTGAACTCCTGCGACCATTGGTCATGAATGGAGTTACCGGCAGAAATGGTAAACACCGGCAGGCCGGTATAATCCCTGTCGTTCAGCGGTACCCATTTCCAGTAACGGTAAGCCGTGGTAGAGGTGAGGGTTCCGTTCCCGATTTTAACGTCGGCATTCAGGGAAACGCCGCCCAGCTGGTTATCGGCTTTCGACCGCGTATCCAGGTCTACCTTTCTTTCAAAGGCACTTTTGTAGGGAATCTCGTAACCCAGGTCTTTGATAATAGCGTCAAATTGCCTGTATGCAGGTCTTTGTGTAGTAACCACCCCGGCAATTCCCCAGCCATAGCCGTCGGGCTTCTGATCGGTAAGATCGCCGGCCAGGACAATTTTGACCTGCTCGGAAGGGGTGTAAAGCAGCTGTCCCCTTACTCCCAGGTTGTTAATATCGTTGATATAAGAATCGCTGGCCAGGTTATAAATTGTACCGTTTCTTTGGGTACCGGAAAAAGAGATCCGGGCTGCCAGGTTTTTGGTCAGCGGACCGGTCAGCGAGGTTTTGGCCTGCAGGTATCCGTAATTTCCGTAACTTACCTCAAACGTTCCCCCCGGCCTGAATTCGGGCAGGCGGGAGGTAATATTGAATGCACCTGAAGTGGTGTTCTTTCCGAAGAGCGTACCTTGCGGACCCCTGAGCACTTCCACCTGCTCTATATCAATGAAATCAAGCGCGGTGGCGGCAGGCCGGGCCAGGTAAACGCCGTCAAGGTAAAAACCCACTCCCGGATCGATTCCGTCATTGGTCAGACCGTAGGTAGAGCCCAGGCCCCGGATGTTTAACGTAGTGTTCCGGGGGTTTGAGGCATAAAGCTGTACCGTAGGAACCAGCTCCTTCAACCGGTTGACATTAAAGGCTCCGGCATCTTCAATGGCTACTCCCCGCACAATAGAGATGGGAATAGGCACTTCCTGGATTTTTTCGGTACGCCGCCGCGAAGTAACCACCAGCTCCTGGAGAGAAGATTCCGAAGGCGTGAGCTCAATTGTTAAATGGTTTGATTCCGCGAGAAATTCCAGGGTTTTATACCCTACAGACCGTACCACCAGCGTAAAAGGGAGAGTTTGCCCGGTAGTGAGGCTGAACTCACCGTTTATATCCGTAATGGCACCGTTGGTGGTTCCGCGAATGGTTACACTGGCTCCCGTTACAGGTTCTTTGGATACTTTGTCCCTGATAACTCCTTTTACCTGCGCATTGATCAGAGGCGTGTTCTGCCCATGGCTCAGGTAGGGAACCAGAGTCGACAGGAATAGAAAGACGAGTTTTTTCATAAGAATTGGTTTTTGATTATGTATAATTATATATAATCTATAGATTAAATATACTATGAAATAATAAAATTGCCTGCTCCCGGCAACTTCCCTCAAAACAAAAACACGAAACCACAAGCCACCTCTTACCCGCTTACAGTATTCCCAGGGCCAGCAGGAAAGTCCGCAGGCTGGTGATGATGATCACAGTACCTACAAAGATAAACATGGGTTTGACCGGTATTTTTCGCACCATGAAGGCTGCAATGGGAGCTGCAATCACTCCGCCGAGGATAAGTCCGAGGATGATCTGCCAGTGACCAAAGCCCATGACGAAAATAAAGGTCAGGGAGCTGGCAAAGGAGACGAAAAACTCGGTCAGGTTTACAGACCCTATGGTGTACACCGGGTTCCGGCCATTGGCTATGAGGGTTGAGCTCACAATAGGCCCCCACCCGCCGCCGCCGATCGAGTCAAGGAACCCACCTGCACCGGCCAGCAGCCCCAAACGCTTGATGGGTCTCTTTTTTTGTTTTTTTGCCGCTACTTTCAGGATGATCCTGATGCCGAGATAAAGCGTATATGCCGCTACAACAGGCCGTATATAATTGTTGTAATCTTCCAGTGAAGATACGAGGTAGGCCCCTACAATGGCGCCAAGCACACCCGGCAGCAGCAGGTAACGGAAAAGCCTTTTGTTTACATTACCGAATGTCAGGTGACTGAGCCCTGAGACACCGCTGGTGAAAATTTCGGAGGCGTGCACACTGGCACTGGCGGCAGCAGGATTGAGCCCTGTAGCCATCAGGAAGCTCGTGGCGCTCACCCCGTAAGCCATTCCCAGCGAACCGTCGATCATCTGGGCTATAAAGCCGGCAGCCATATAAATGAGAATACTGCTGTCCAGCGAATCCCATAAATTGACCAGGTGCCCCTTGAACCACAAAACAGGAAAGAAGCTAAAGAGAATATGCCCGGCTATCATCCAGCCGATGATGCTTAGAAGCTGAAATATCCGGTTTTTCCAAATCACCTTGCTGTTCCGGTGCATAGGGTATGTTTTGTAATTGTGGGGCAAGTTTACAACATAAACTTTTAAAGTCTACTAAAATTGTAGACTTTATTGAAAAAATTATAGGAGAACTATGAATTGTTTTATTACCATAAGCGGAGAGCCGGGATCTCCCGGTTTTTCTGCAGATGACCGCACAGCGTAAACCCCGATAGCTTACCGCTGAAGGGGCATAGCTTATTGTATACCACCTTCTGCTGCCGGCATATCCGGGTTGAACCCGTTTTCGGTATGTTTCTTCCGGCCGAAATTGTAGCGCAGGTTAAACCCGAAACGGCGGGAGTCGCGGTACTGGAAACCCCTGGCAACCATGCTCCCCTGGTTTATCCTGAAATTGAATTTGTTGGTAAACAGTACATCGGATGCATTGAGGGTCAGGGTCAGCCGGTCATTCATAAAACGGCGGTTAACGCTCAGGTTAAGGTTTCCGAAATCACCCAGTTCCGTAAATTGCATCTGGCCCCGGGTCATGTAAAACCCATTCAGCATCAAAGCGCTTCGCCTGTCGAATTTTAGCTCATGAAAGGTGAAGAAACGCCAGGTTCCCCGCCTGAAATTTACGGGAGAGTTTTCATACAGGCCGGTGTAATCGTTCAGGGTAAATTGAGCACCTGCCACAAAGAAGTACTTTCCTCCCGGCGGTACCGCACCCATCAGCCGGAAATAGGTTTCCTTGTTCCGGGCCAGGTTATCGTAAGTGCGGTTGGTGATTTGCGGGTCTTTCGGATCCTGGTAAAGCACCGAAGTAAAGATATCCCGGATATACCTTTGCCCTACGGCCAGGATCGGGGTACCGTCTACACTGACATTCATTTCATAATTATTGGAGAACTGGGGTTTCAAAGCCGGGTTCCCCGACTGGTAGGTAAATTCGTTCACATATTGCCGGAAAGGATTCAGCTGGTCGTATCCCGGCCGGCTGACGGTTCGTTGCGCCACCAGGGTAGCCCGCATTTCCATACCCATAAGGGTAAGAATTCTCCGGCCGAAAAACAGGAAGGGGAAGAGGTCGGTTCTTTGTACTTTAAACGTAGTATCGGAAGGAATTTTCTGATGTCTGTACATATACGTATTTTCCAGCCGCAGCCCGGTTTTTACGGAAAAAGAACCGAAGCTTCGGGTGCCTTGCAGGTAAAGGGCGCTGATGCGGTTATTGAAATCAAAGGCATTGTTCCGGAAGAGGTCGGGGGCGGTCACCCCGTTTTCCGTCCGGGTAAATGCTGCCCGGTTGCTGAAATCCTGAACAGAGAGCTTTCCGCCCGTTTCCAGCTTGATCTTGTTTTTGAACAGGTAGGTAAGCTCGGCCCGGGCAGCATAGAAATCAGACCTGCCCGAGTTGTTTCCTGTACCGCTATTGCCCGGCATTATCCCGGTGCTCCGTTCAAAAGTATTCCCGTAGGTCTGGTCACTTTTGGGCCTGAAGAATGACCCGGAGAAATCCAGCAGCAATTTCCGGCGACCCGCACTGTCAAACTTCAGAAGAGCATTCAGGCTCTGATTTACAAAGAAACGCCCGCCTTCGGTATCCGTATGGTTGACATTTGTGAAGTCTGTTTCCTGTCCCGATAAAGATTCGGTGGTATTGAAGTTCCGGCTCTCAGAGCGGCTGCTGCTGAGCTGCCCGTCATAAGACAGTGTCCATTTCGGGGTAAGATCATAGGCTATCCCATAGCCTAGCATGCCGTTCTGCTCTTTAGACCGGGATTCGCTTTTGGAGTCGAGCAGCGATTCACTGCTTATTTTTCGTTGGTTTTCGTAGACATTAAAGTTTTCTCCCTGGTTGCCTCCGCCATTGAGGTAGTAAGTGGTTTTTCCGGCAGAGCGGTTATAGGAGGCGTTGAGAAACCGGCCTCCGTATTTTCCCTGGTTCATCCCTGCCGAGATGCTGCCCGAGCCGAAGAGGCTGTACCCTTTGCGGAGGATCAGGTTGAGTGAGCCGCCTGTATTGGCGGCATCCATGGTGGCAGAGGGAGTACGGATGATCTCTATTTTTTCTATGGCATTGGGCGGGAGGCTCCTCAGCAGGGCGGCCAGGTCGCCGGTTCCCATTCGTTGCTCCCGTCCGTTGATGTAAATTCTGGCAGGTGTGCTTGAGCTCAGGTAGAAATTTCCGTCGGTATCTGTAAAAACCCCCGGTGTTTTCTCCAGCACTTCCATTACGTTGGTGGAGGACTGGATCAGCGGTTCCGGATCTACAATCGCTTTGTCGTCTTCATGGGTAATGAGGGGTTTCCGGGCGGTGACAGCTACCTCGCCAAGTAGGGTGGACGATGCCTTCAGCGTTATCCTGAATTCGGCTTTATCGGTGACTATTTCCTGTTCCAGCGTCTCGAATCCCACGGCGGAAACCCGTATGGTATACTGCACATTTTCCTGCAATGTGATCCGGGTTATGCCGTTGGTATCGGTAGCGCCGGCAAATGTCTTGTCTGCCCGTTGAAGAACTACGGTAGCACCGGGTATGGGTTCTGTGCCGTCGGTAACGGAGAAGGTGTATTGCCGGGCGTAGGATAAGTGAGTGAAAAAGAATAAAAGCAGGTACAGGTTTTTCATACAACGGTTCTCAGGGGGAAGAGGTCTTCCTTTTTGTCCTTAACGACAGCCTGGAAAGAATAGTTGAAAGGGAGTTATTAAAATTTAACCGTGAAGTGGTCTTTTTCGTTTATACATACCAACCGTGCACTTTTCAGGGTGTGGCGGAATAAAAAAACAATAATTCATAGGAACTATTCAAGAAAAAATTGGACTTTTGTATAAGTTTTGTCTTTTGACCGGAAACCGGGAGAAGCCCGGCCGATGAAGTTTCTGGAAATGAAACTTTTAGCTTTAAATTTGTGGTGATAAATTTCAGGGAAAATACGGAGGAGCTTTTAATAGAGCGGCTGTTAAAGGGCTTTGATCATTCAAGAATGGTCAGATGGGCCCGTGCTTCGCTGGATTCGGGAAGGTATGCGGAGAGCCTGATCATTTTAGCGACTATGGACAAGGCAACAAGAGAGGAAATAGAAAAATATTTTCTGAAAAGTATAGAGGAACTGGAATTGAATATTCCGAAAGATGTCCGGTCTCAGCTCAGGGAATATGCCAATGATATTGCCCTCGGGGTGCTGAGCGGGGATATGGGCCTCGACTACGGTTTCCTGCAGATGCTGAAGGTGGCGAAAGTATCTGACCGGGATGCCCGGTATACGGCATTTTCAGAAATAGAAGAAGACCTGGATAATCTTTTTTACGGACGGAAAACAAAAAGAGATGGCCTGACGCTGGAAAACCAGAAAGCATACATCAGGGAAGAGTTTGCCCTTTTCTCTGCTATGGAAATGCTGGATATCCCCCTGGCTGCCCGGCAACAGGAGTATTGTATGATCTGCGGGAAATTGTCTACACCCTACCCGCGGAAAAAATATTCGGTCAAAAGACCCTTCATTTTTCACGTGCTCAGCTGCGACTACTGCAGGTCAGAGCGCCTGAAGTCGGCTTCCCAGCATTATGTGAAGCGTAAAATCATTGAAAGTTACCAGCTGCAGGGATCCTGACAGAACGATCAAGGACTCTGGTGTAAACTTATCGGTATCCGAAAGTGTTTTATAGGAAAAGGAGAGACATTGACGGATTTATCGATATTGGAGCTGGCCATCATCCGCGAAGGAGGAAATGCAGGAAAGGCCATTGAAGAAACAGTAGAAGCGGCCCGGCAGGCCGAAAACCTGGGATTTAAGCGTGTCTGGCTGGCAGAACACCACAATATGCCACATGTAGCCAGCTCGGCCACCGCTGTGCTGATCGGGCACGTGGCAGAGAAGACTGAGCGTATCCGGGTCGGATCAGGCGGAATTATGCTTCCCAACCATTCACCGCTCATTGTGGCGGAGCAGTTCGGTACGCTGGAGGCCATGTATCCCGGGCGGATCGACCTCGGACTGGGCCGGGCTCCGGGAACCGATCAGGCTACTGCCCGGGCTATCCGGAGAGAGAATATCAATGCGGCTTTCAGTTTTCCGGCAGATGTGAGACAATTGCAAAAATACCTGGGAAATACCGATGAAAAAGCAGAAGTAAGGGCTTTCCCGGGCGAAGGAGCGCAGGTGCCGCTCTGGATCCTGGGCTCCAGCACCGATAGCGCTTACCTGGCCGCTGAATTGGGGCTCCCGTATTCATTTGCTGCTCATTTTGCCCCCCAGCAGCTTCATTCGGCTATAGATATTTACCGCAAAAACTTTAAGCCGTCGGCAGTGCTGGAGCAACCGAAAATGATGGTTTGCGTGAATGTTATTGCCGCCGATACCGATGAGGAGGCCCATTTTTTATCGACCAGCCTGATCCGGATGTTTATCGGCATTGTAACCAATAACCGTCTGCCCCTTATGCCACCCCAGGAGCTGCCCGATATTTTCTACCAGCACCGGGAATTAAAGCATATGGTAGAAAACATGCTGGCCCATACGTTTATCGGCAGCAAAGAAACCATCCGGAAAAATTTATCGGTTTTTATTGCCGATACCCGCCTTGATGAGCTGATGGTGACTTCTTATTTTTATGATATAGAAGCAAAGCTGAAGTCCATGCGTATTCTGAAGGAAGCACTTGAATCATGAAGTGAGGATTCAGGCCCGTAAGAATTCAGCTATCATCTCTGCCAGGAGCTTCCCGATAGCGGGACAGGTCCTGCCATCGTACAGTTCGGCGGCACCTTCGCAAAGGTGAATGTAGCTGAGGTTCGGGGTGGTTTTGACTTCCCGGATAAACCGCAATGCCTGCCGTACGCTGAAACCTACCGGTGAAGAGGCGCTGGAAAGTACGTTTTCCACGGCATCCAGATCGATCTCTATGCCCAGGGGCATCGAAGAAGTGTGATCCAGTGCCGACTTTATGGCCCTTTTATAGGCATCATTTTCCAGGTCTGCCAGCTCGTCGAAGTAGTGTACCTGTAGTCGGAAATTCGTTTCGAATTCGTGAAGCATATATTCGTTGATATAGCTCTTCTGAAGCCCGAAAACCGAATATTGTCCCAGGTATCCCTCGCTCATGGCGTAAGAAAACCCGTTCCCGGAATGCCGCCCCTCGGGTTTCCGGAAGTCAGCGTGTGCATCAAAATTAATTACAGACACAGGCATGCCCAGGGCCTGTGAAGTTCCCCTGAGGTGGGCATAGGCATTGTTATGTCCGCCACCGATAACAACGGGTATCCTGCCCGCAGAAACAATTTCATAGATTTTCAGGGAAACCTCCCGGTCTATCTGCTCTACCTGTTTCCGAAGCTCATCCACGCCGGCATGCGCCAGATCGGGAAACCGGAAATACCCGGATAGAAAAATGCTCTCTCCGCTTAAGAAACGGTTACTTTGCAGGTTAAGAAATGCTTTCAGGAAAGCTGGCCAGGCAGTTTCCGTACCGCCGGTTCCGTAATTGGCACGTACCCCTACTGATTCAGGGATCCCGATAAGCTCATAAGGGGTATTTTCATTACCGGTCAGGGAGATGACTTCGCCAATGCGCGTTTCGCCGTTGCGCGGCTTTACGATCTCCGCTATATCTTCCGGGCCGTATTTTATAAAATGACTGGTCATGGAGGTAAGGCATTACTCATAAAACTCACCATTAATGATCACCTGATCTACGAGATTTTCTCCAAAACTATACGGCAGGTAAGCGACAGACGGGATCTTTTCGGTGAGGATCAGGTTGGCCCGTTTGCCTGTTGCAATACTGCCCAGTTCCTCTTCCAGCTCCATCGCGTATGCACCGTTTAGGGTGGCGGCATTTATAGCTTCTTCGGGCAGCATTTTCATCTGGATACAGCTCATGGAAACCACCATATTCATGTTGCCGGAGGGAGATGACCCCGGATTGAAATCGCTGGCCAGCACTACTGCGGCATTGTTTTCAATAAGCCTTCGGGCAGGGGGGAAGCCCATACGCAGGAAGTAGGCAGCGGTGGGCAGCAAGGTGGCCATAGGCGCATCGGTAAGCCCGAGAATCCGGATCTCTTCATCGGAAATGGTTTCAAGATGGTCAACCGACAGGGCCCCGGTACGATAGCCGGCCTGCACCCCGCCTGAAATATTCAGCTGGTTGGCGTGAATTTTCGGTTTCAAACCGAAAGCTGCGCCTACCCTGCAGATTTCTTCCGTCTCCGCCTGACTGAAAAAACCCTCTTCGCAAAATACGTCGATATAGTCGGCCAGGTTTTCCTGCACTATAGCCGGCAGCATTTCCTGCAGGATCAGGTCAATGTAGGCCCGGCGGTTGCCCTTGTATTCCATAGGGATGGCATGCGCACCCAGGAAAGTGGCTTTGACGGGAACCGGGGCCCACTCCTTCAGGCGGCGGATCACCCGGAGCATCTTAAGCTCAGTTTCGGTGCTTAAGCCGTAACCGCTTTTGATCTCCAGCGCTCCGGTGCCCAGGCGTATCAGCCTGGAGAGCCGTTCTTTGGCGAGATCAAAAAGAACCTCCTCTTCCGTTTCGGCCAGTTTCCGGGCAGAGTTAAGAATTCCCCCTCCTTTGGCGGCAATTTCGGCATAGCTCAATCCTTTGATCTTATCTATAAATTCGGCCTCGCGTGACGCCGCAAAAACCAGGTGGGAGTGGCTGTCGCACCAGGCGGGCAGCACTGACCGGCCTTCGGCGTCTACGATACGGTAGTCGCCGAAGTGGTGCAGGTCTTCCATCCGGCCGAATCCGGTGATACGCCCGTCGTCTATTTTCAGGTACGCATGGTTTAGTACGGGCAGCTCGGCCAGCTGGCTGCCGCGTAAGCGCCCGGTGTTCGGGCGCACATTGATGAGATGTCGTATATTGGTTATAAGCATAGGCAGGGGTGCCCTGGACTGTGTCCAAGGGTAAGGTGGATGCCATACCTGCGGTACGGGGGAAGGAAGGTATCATGTACTATCCGGAGGCCCGTACCGGTAAATGAAGTGCAGCATTTGTGATGACGGGTGGAAATCAGGTTTCTTCCCAGAACCATTTGATGTCTTTTTGTATGTTTTGTTCTTTCCATAGTCTTTGGATTTCTTGCTGGAAGCTCTCGTTTCTATGGTGTTTTTGTTGGTTTTTGATATAGTTAGTTATGACTTCTTTTTGCTTATATGCATACGTTAAGGCGCAATATTTTATTCCCCAGCCTCTGAATTTTGGAAAAAGTCCGGACGCTTTGATCCATTTTCCAGAACTCCCTTTTATGGCTTTTATCAGGTCGGCTAAGGGGACTGTCGGGTGAAGGTCGCATAGCATGTGTATATGATCTTCCATTCCATTTATCCGGTACAGCACGCAGCCCTTGTTTTTGATGATACCCCAGATGTACCTGTATAGTTCCGGAGCTTTCTCCAGCTCCAGAGCTTTATCGCTGTATTTTGTGCGGATGATGATGTGATATAGTATTTGTGTGTATGCCATGGTATGTAGTGTTTAGCCCCCGTACATATGTCCGGAGGTGTGTGGGTGTCTGGTCCCTGGGGCCGGGCTGGTGACGGGCGGGGTCACGGGTCGGGCCCGGGTTAGGACCCCGGACTGCGTCCAGGGGTAATGCAAATGTAACTCCTACGGAGTTAAGAGAGAAACTTTTGGGGGCAAAAGTTGAAGTGTCCCCAACTAACTCCGTAGGAGTTGTACTACCGTATCCGCTGGACGGACTCCGCGGAAACTGGGTGCAAAAGTTGAAGTGTCCCCCAACCAACTCCGTAGGAGTTGTACTACCGTATCCGCTGGACGGACTCCGCGGAAACTGGGTGCAAAAGTTGAAGTGTCCCCAACCAACTCCGTAGGAGTTGTACTACCGTATCCGCTGGACGAAGTCCGCGGAACCTGGGGCAAAAGTTGAAGTACTCCCAACCAACTCCGTAGGAGTTGCACTACCGTATCCGTTGGACGAAGTCCGCGGAAACTGGTGAACGAAGTCCGCGGGAGACGGGTGAAGTCCCGGCAGGCAGCCACGCCCCCGCGCTTCCTTTGCTCTCTGAACGGCGTTCAGGACTAAGGTAAGTGTAACTTCCGGGAAGTTCAGGAGGCTTGGCAAGCCCCTCAACTTAGCCTGAACGTCTCCTTTACTTCCAGTGCCTTTCCGTAGCCCGCGTCTGCGTGCCGGTAGACTCCCATGGCGGGGTCGTTGAAGAGCACCCGGCGGAGGCATTCTCCGGCGCGGTCGGTACCGTCGGCCAGCACCACCATTCCCGCATGCTGCGAGTAGCCCATGCCCACGCCGCCGCCGTGGTGAAAGCTCACCCAGGTGGCACCGCCGGAGGTATTGCTGAGCAGGTTCAGCAGGGCCCAGTCGCTCACGGCGTCTGAGCCGTCTTTCATGGCTTCGGTTTCGCGGTTAGGCGAGGCCACGCTGCCGCAGTCGAGGTGGTCACGACCTATTACCACAGGCGCTTTCAGCTCACCGTTGCGAACCATTTCATTGAACCTGAGCCCAGCTTTTTCTCTTTCTCCCAGGCCAAGCCAGCAGATACGGGCGGGTAAACCCTGGAACGCGATCCTTTCCCGCGCCTGGGTGAGCCAGGTTTTCAGTCCTTCGTTTTCGGGGAAAAGCTCCAGCAGGGCCTGGTCGGTTTTGTAAATATCTTCGGGGTCACCGCTAAGTGCCACCCAGCGGAAGGGCCCTTTGCCTTCACAGAAGAGCGGCCGGATATAGGCCGGTGAAAACCCTGGGAAATCAAAGGCATTCTTCACTCCGCCCTGTTGGGCAAATGCGCGGATATTGTTGCCATAGTCAAAGGTTACGGCTCCTTTTTTCTGCAGTTCGAGCATCAGGCTAACATGGCGTGCCATGCTCTGAATGGCCAGCTCCTGGTACCGGGCGGGGTTTTCTTTCCGAAGCTTCTGGGCTTCCTGCAGCGGCATGCCGTGCGGCACGTACCCGTTCACCGGGTCGTGGGCCGAGGTCTGGTCGGTAAGAATATCCGGGGTTATCCCGTCTTCGAGGAGGCGTTGCAGGAAATCCCCGGCATCCATTTCAATGCCTATGGAAACGGCTTTTCCTTCTGCTTTGTACTTCAGGGCCAGGTCGCGGCCCTCTTCGTATGTACTGGCCCGGATGTCGAGGTAACGGGTATCCAGCCTTTTCTGAATGCTGGCAGGATTGATGTCGGCCGAGAGGCTGGTGGCTCCGGCCATGCTGGCGGCCAGGGGCTGAGCACCGCCCATACCGCCCAGGCCGGCGGTGACCAGCAGCCTGCCTTTCAGATCTCCGCCGAAATGCTGCCGGCCGCATTCCACAAAGGTTTCATAGGTGCCCTGCACAATGCCCTGTGAACCGATGTAGATCCACGAGCCGGCGGTCATTTGTCCGTACATCATCAGCCCTTTTTCCCGCAGCTCATAAAAATGCTCCCAGGTGGCCCATTTGGGTACCAGGTTGGAATTGGCAATGAGCACACGCGGCGCCTGCGGATGGGTGCGTACCACCCCCACAGGCTTGCCGCTTTGCACCAGGAGCGAATGGTCTTCGTCCAGCTCGTACAGGTATCTGATGATGCTGACCAATGCTTCGCGGTTGCGCGCAGCTTGCCCGATGCCGCCATATACGACCAGCTCATCGGGGTTTTCTGCAACTTCCGCGTCCAGGTTGTTGAGAAGCATGCGTAAAGGGGCCTCGGTTTGCCACGACCGGGCATGGAGGCGGGTGCCTGTAGGGGCCTTATACACCGGATGTGCTGCGTACCGGGCAATAAACTGTTCTGCTGTCATAGGTTGATGGTAAATGTTGAATAGTTTTGATTCAGTTCGGTTTGCTGGGCACGGGCTGCTTCTTTCATGTTTTTGACGAAGGAGTAGTCCTGCACCATTCGTTTGATCTCTTTGATATCTTCCGCAAAAATGCGGTCTTCTTTGGCAAAAGAAACCTTCCTGCGTACAAACTCATGGGCCTCTTCCAGGAGGACCGAGCTTTTCAGCGGTCTCCTGAACTCAATGGCCTGGCAGGCGCTCATCAGCTCAATGGCCAGGATGTACTCCAGGTTATCCAGTATTTTGTAGAGCTTCCGTCCGCTGATGCTGCCCATCGATACGTGGTCTTCCTGGCCCAGTGAGGTGGGTACGCTGTCGGCCGAGGCCGGAAAGCAGAGCGTTTTGTTCTCGGTCACCAGGGCCGCGGTGGTGTATTGCGGGATCATGAAGCCGGAGTTCAGGCCTACATCGTTCATGAGCAGCATGGGCAGCCCGAATTTCCCTTCCAGCAGGAGGTAGCAGCGCCGGTCGGAGATATTGCCCAGTTCGGCGGCGGCAAAGCAGGCGTAATCTAAGGGCAGCGCCATGGGCTGGCCGTGGAAATTGCCCCCGCTGATGGTGTCATTGCTGCTAAAAATGATGGGGTTGTCGGTAACGGAATTCAGCTCGGTTTCGGTGAGCTCTTTCAGGTGCAGCCAGGCATTCCGGGCCGCTCCGTGCACCTGCGGCATACAGCGCAGGCTGTAGGGGTCCTGTACCCGTTCGCAGTCTACATGGCTCTCCATGATCTCGGAGTCGCGGAGGAGGACCCGTAACCGCTGGGCCACCAGCTGGTTGCCGGCAAAGGGACGGAGCTCATGCAGCCGGGCGTCAAAAGGAGCCTTGGTGCCCTGTAGCGATTCGAGGCTCATGGCGCCGATCACGTCAGCGATCTCGAGACAGTTGAAGAAACGTTCCACGCATTTCACGGCATAGCTCAGGATAAACTGGGTGCCGTTAATGAGGGCCAGGCCTTCTTTCGGGCCCAGCTGAACCGGTTCAAGCCCGGTTCTTTCCAGCACCCGTGAAGTAGCCGTTATTTCACCCCGGTATTCTACTTCTCCCAGGCCGATCAGGGGTAGGAACAGGTGGGAAAGGGGGGCCAGGTCACCGCTGGCACCTACGCTTCCTTTCTCGGGGACAACCGGTATGACATTGTTTTCGATGTGCCACAAAATACGTTCCAGCGTGGTCAGCTGCACACCCGAATACCCCCTGGCCAGGGCGTGGAGCTTGGTGATGAGCATGATTTTGGCAATTTCGGGGGGAATATTGTCGCCTACCCCCACACTGTGCGATTGCAGGATTTTGTATTGCAATGTACGGGTGTCTTCTTCCGAAATACTTTTGTTGGCCAGGATGCCGAAGCCCGTATTTACACCGTAAACGGTTCTCTGGCTGGCCACAATTTCCTGCACATCGGCCTGTGATTTTTTGATTTTTTTCAGCGTGTTTTCCGATAAGACCCCTTTTACCGTACCCCGGGCTAAACCCAATGTGATTTCTACGGTCAGGTGGTCTTCGCCGTAATTAAAGTGTTTGTTCATGAAATAAATATTGGACTGTTCAAAGATAGGGATATTTTACGAGGGTTGTAATTGGTTTGCACATAATAGTGATTTGTACAGATTTTTTACGTACATTTGTAAAAAGAAGTTGAATTATATGAATACAATAGCAAAAGAACAGGCGCGGTTTGATGCAAGACTTTCAAAAGAACAAAAACAGTTTTTTGAAAGAGCAGCTTATTTAGGAGGTTTCAGAAGCCTGACTGATTTTGTTATGCTGACCGTTCAGGAAAAGGCCAAAGAAATAATCAGGGAAAAAGAACAGATAATAGCTTCAGAAAGAGATGCAGAAATCTTTTTTGATGCTATTACTAATACAAAGAAATCCTCTGAAACATTGAAAAAGGCTTTTGAGGATTATAACACTTTTATCACCAACTCTCAATGATTGAACTACTGAATAAGAAGCACAACAGGAACGATTTTGACTGCGGAAAAGAACTTTTAAATAATTACCTGAAAAACCAGGCGGATCAGGATGCCACGAGAAGGTGGTCTGCGTGTTTTGTCCTGGCATATGCCCATACCCTTATGGGCTATTATACACTTTCAAATAATAGTATTCCTCTAAATAGCTTACCTGAACACATTCAAAAGAAATTACCCAAATCCTATACTTCCATACCGGTTACTTTACTTGGAAGGTTGGCAATAGACCAGGAATATCAAGGGAAAGGGATTGGAAAGATCCTGTTGATAGATGCCCTTAAAAGAAGTTATGAAGCATCACAGAGCATAGGGTCTTTTGCGGTAGTTGTAGACCCGACAGACCAGGAAGCTGAAATGTTTTATGAAAAATATGATTTCAGAAAATTACCAGACAGCGAAAAAATGTTTATTGGCATGAACACACTTAAAGCACTGTTTGGATTCGTGGATCAACAGTAGTGCATAGTGGGAGCCGGTTTCAGTAAGGTGTTTATAATTTTAAGCAAATTTTAAGGTCTTTCAGAAACTTTTACATTAACAATTAATGTTACTACATCAATTAACAAAAAAATACACGTTAAAAGATGAAAAAAGTAACCGTTTTAGCTCTTGCAGTGCTTATTGGAGCTGCATCATGTAAAAACACTAACTCAGACTCTGCGGAGACCTCTGAGGCAGAAGAAGTAGCTGTTTCAGAAGGACATGCCTATCCGGCAGATCTTCAGTCAAGCCAGGTAGAATGGAAAGCGTTCCATAAAGGCGGATTTGCGCCGAGATGGGGAACCCTGAAGCTTTCTGCCGGCGAGCTTACCGTGGCAGATGACAACATCACTTCCGGAAAATTTACCATCGACCTGAACACACTTACGGTGGATCCTGCTTCAGTAACGGAAAAAGACAAGAAAGCCATTGATCTGCAGAATCACCTGAAGAGTGCTGACTTCTTTGATGTGGCGGAGTTCCCTGCAGGAACGTTTGAGATCACTGGTATTACAGATTTTGATCCTGCCAAAGACAAGAGTGTGGTAGAAGGTGCCAACAAAATGGTCAGCGGAAACCTGACCCTGAAAGGAAATACCATCAACGTGACCTTCCCGGCACGGATATCGGTAGGTGACGGAACAGCCCGCGTAGAAGCCCGGTTTACAGTAGACCGTACAGCATGGGGACTGAAATTCGGGGTTACCGATGCCGACCCGGCCGAGTGGGGTATCAGCAAAGATTTTGAAGTAGGTATAGATCTTACTGCCGTAGCGAAATAAGCCGGAAGATCAGGAGCTGCCTGAATTTTTAAACGGCTTCCGGTCTGCATTTTAACTCCTGTTGCGTAACCTGTACCTCCGGTAAGGAGTGGGTACGCAACAGGGGCTTATTTTTTACGGATACCCTGAAAAAGCAGATAATTTGCGTTACTTTTGTATAAAAATCTACTTATGAACGTATTTCTTACCGGTATAACGGGTTTGTTGGGAAGCGAGGTGGCCCGTCAGCTGTTGGAGAGAGGGTACAAAATCAGGGCATTGGTAAGAACCCCCGAAAACGTAAAGCTGCATCATCCGGATATTGAATATGTTCAGGGAGATATCCTCGATGTTACCGTGCTTGAAGAGCAGATGCAGGGCATGGACTATGTAATTCATGCGGCGGCTATCGTATCTTTTGCTCCCAAAGACCGGAACCGGATGTACAAGACCAACGTGGAAGGAACGGCCAACGTGGTCAATGCCTGTCTTTCTGCCGGGATAAAAAAGCTGGGCTATGTAAGCTCTATAGCGGCTTTCGGGCGGCCACCCTTAAGTGAGATGAAGAAAGCCGACCGTGTGGAGATCGACGAGGAGCAGAAGTGGATAGCTTCGGAGACCAACTCGCATTATGCCATCACCAAATACCTGGGCGAATGCGAGGTGTGGCGGGGGGCTGCAGAAGGCCTGAAGATGGTGATTGTTAACCCGTCAATTATACTCGGAGAGAGCGACTGGGAGATGAGCAGCACACGGCTGTTCAAATATGTATACGACGAAAAACCGTTTTACCCGGAAGGCTTTCTGAACTTTACCGACGTCAGGGATGTGGCATCGGCCCTTATCCGCCTGCTGGAATCAGACACGCAGGAAGAACGTTTCTGCATATCGGCCGGGATGGTTTCCTACAAGGAATTTTTTGACAGGATAGCAGACCGCTTCGGGAAGAAAAAACCCTGGTTCAGGGTAAGTGCGGGCATGATGGGCGCTATATGGCGCCTGGAGGCGTTGAAATCGTTCCTGACGGGTGCAGCACCGCTGATTACCAAAGAAACGGCCAAAACGGCGCAATTAAAGATACTTCAGAAGAACGGGAAGATCCGGGAAACCCTGGGCTTTGAATTCAGAACATTGGATGAAACCCTGGACCGGGTTTGTACATTTCTGGAAAGCAAAGAATTAAAAAAGGCTTAAATTCCTGCAGGAATTAAAAAAAGCTGTTACATTTACCAAGCATTGGAGGGAATAGAATGAATCAGGATTTTAGCGAACCTTTTGAAGAATACAACGAGACTTCGCCTGAAGAGGTGGCCAGGAGATTCGAGCTGCTGTTGAAGCGGAAGGAGTCTCCGGCATTCAGCGAGGAGGTTTTTGAGTCGCTGACCGAGCACTATCTCGTTAAAGGGAATTTTGAAATGGCCTTAAAGGCCTGCAATTACGGCCTCCGGCTCTATCCCAATTCACTCGATATGATGCTGAATAAGGTGCAGGTGCTGATTAACCGGCTGGAGCTTTATGAAGCCACGGAAATCCTGGACCAGGCCTCTGTATTTTATCCTTCCGATACCGAAGTCCGGTATTTTCGCGGAGTGATCAATATTTATTCCGGTGAAAATGAGAAGGCTATCGAGATTTTCCGGGAAATCCTTCCTATTTCGGAAGAAAAAGAAAATATCTATTTCCAGCTGGGCATGGCCCAGTCGGGCTTAGGGCTGCTGGAAGATTCCATTGAATCTTTCCAGATGGCCATTGATGAGAACAGCAAGAGTGAGATTGTTTATACTGAGCTGGTTTTCAGCTATGAGCTGGCTTCAGCGCTGGAATCAGGCGTGGAGTATTTCAAAGCACTGATCGATAAAGACCCTTACAACCACCTGGCCTGGTTTGCCCTTGGCCAGTGCTACAACAACCTCGGCCTCTTTGAGGAGGCCAAAGATGCGTTCGGATTTGTTACGGCCATTAACGATACATTCCCCGGCGGATGGTACAACCAGGGCCTGTCTCACCTGAGCATAGAAGAATACGAATCGGCAAAAGAATGCTTTCAGCGCACCCTTGACCTGGAAGAGGAATCGTCGGAGGTGCTGGTGCACCTGGGCGCTTCGCATGAGCGGCTGGAAGAATTCTCAGATGCCTTCAAATGCTATAAACGGGCGTCAGAGCTCGATGAATACAGCGACGAAGCCTGGTTCGGGATGTCGTCTGTACTCTATGAACAGGAGCGTTACGTGGAGGCCATTCATTTCATTAAGAAAGCCATCAAGCTGAACGGGGTTAACTCCGATTACTGGCTGCTGCTGGCCGATAACGAGAGCAAGTTCGGCAACATGGTTTCGGCAGAAGAGGCTTACCGGAGGGCGGTTGAGCTGAACCCGATCGACCCGGATATCTGGCTGAACTGGTCACTGCTGTATTTCGATGGCGAAGATTATAACCGGGCGCTGGAGATCGTAACCGACGGGCTGGAAGACCTGCCTGAAGAGGCTGACCTCTATTACCGGGCTACCGTTTACCTGCTCTATGAGGGCAGCTTTAATATGGCCTACAAATACCTCCAGGAAGCGCTTGCCCTGGATTACGATAAGCACGTTCAGCTGTACGATTTCTTCAGTAACCTGAATACGCTGAAAACCCTTCAGCGGATCATAGAACAGTATAAAGCATAAAAAGAGTTAAAAGACGAGGCTGTAATGCCTCTTGTCAGGCCGGACCGCACAAGCCCGGCCTGACAAGTAGCAGCTCTTAATGTCACAGGTAGCAGCTCTGCCTGTGAGTTCGAGTGAAGACGGGAACAGATTTCTTACTTTTTAAACGTATAAAACTTCCAGTTCGGCGTATAATCTTTCGGGATAGGCTTGTTCAGCAGCGATGCCCGGATCATTTCCATCGGCATGTGGTTCAGCTTGATCACCTTGTCATGAAAATCGGCAAACGACATCTTCCCTGATTCCACGAATTCATTTTTTATGCTGAACAGCTGAAGCCCTCCCACCAGGTAGGCCAGCTGGTAAAGCGGCGGGTAGCCTCCTTCAAATGAACGCTTGACTTCTGCATGGGCATTGGAATACTCGTGTCCTACGCGGTCTACCAGGTAATCCACGCACTGCTGGGGTGTCCATTCGCCCAGGTGATATTTGAGCGAGAAGGTGATCCTGGCGCAGCGGTGCATTCTCCAGAACAGCATTCCGATCCTTTCTTCCGGGGTTTTGGCAAAGCCTTTTTCATAAAGCAGCAGTTCCCAGTAGAGGGTCCAGCCTTCCGTAGAAAAAGGTGTGGAGAAGGCCTCACGCCGGTAGGGCCTGTAGCGGCTGTTCATATAAAACTGCAGGTGGTGCCCCGGTACCAGCTCATGCTGCACAGTTCCGCGCGAGAAATAAGGGTTGTTGCCCCGCATGCTCATCATCTTGTGCTCGTGTTCCATGGTGTTGGTAGGGTAAGAGATAAGGATGTCTCTTCCTCCCAAAAAGAACGGGCTTACCAGCTGCCGCTCGGGGCTCATCATCTGCATGCCCCAGGTTTCATCGGCAATAGGAGGAATATTGATCAGCTGGTGGGCTTTGATAAACTCCTGGGCGTCGTTGTAGAGCTTAATGATGAGCTCGGGCTGGGTACCTGCCGGCACATAGCTGTTTTTTACCTTTTCCTGGGCGGCTTTCCAGTTATCGCCGAAGCCCATCTCGCGCGAGGCTTTGATAATTTCGGCTTCACACCAGGCAAACTCCTGGTCGGCCAGCCTGATCAGCTCTTCGGGCGTGTAGGCCACCATTTCCACTTTCAGCTGACGGTTCAGCTCCTCGCGGCCTATCGGAAGTCCGCCGATACCGCTACCGTCATCCGAGGGTTTTGCATCGCTTTTCGAGCGGATCAGCTTTTCGTATTCGGTGAGCTGCTCGTCAAGCTTTTTGTAGGTGGTGGGTACCCACCAGGTAAACAGCGGGTCGTATCCGTTATAAAAGTCATAAAAGTTTTTCAGACGGCCTTTGAGCGAAGCAATCATATCTGCCGTAAAATTGGCTTTCGCTTCTGCGATCTTCCCGCCGGCGGCCACCTCTGCTTTCACCTTTTCCAGGTCTTTGGAAACCTGGTTGAATTGTGCAGCCACCTCCTGTCCGTTCATGGTAGCCCCGCGCCGCCGCAGCTTCTCGTAGTTAAAGAGGGTAGGGGCAAAAGACAGGTATTTTTCAATTTCCTTATAGAGGGCAGCCTCTTTGGTGAGCACATTCTGTGTTTCTTCAATTTTCCGCTTCAGCAGGATGTAATCTACCTGGCCGTCTACACTGATCGTGTTGTATTCCGTATTGGCCAGCTTCTGCAGGTATTCGCGGTTCAGGGCCATCATCCTGTCGCGCTGATCAGGAGAGTTGGCCAGGCTCCGGTATCCGCCGGCAGTGGCCCCATAGAAGTAGTTAACGGCCCGGGCGTCATTCGTATACTGAACCACCAGGCCCGAGGTTTCGCTGGCCTGCTCGTACATGGCGGCCGTTGGCTTATCCTGGCCCTGAACAGCAGAAGCTAACAGGATGCCCGCAAGCACCGTAAGGATATTTTTTTTCATACAGTATAAAAGGTTAGTTAAATCGATCGGGGTTGAATAGCTGGATATCGGTGCCGGTACGGCCGCCGTTGACCAGGTCAGCTACGGTTTTGCCTACGGCCGGCCCCAGGCTGAGACCCATCATGCCGAGCCCGCCGGCTATGGTCAGGTTTTTCAGCTTTCCTGAATTACCCAGGTAGGGCAGACCGTCCGGAGAGCAGGGCCGGAAACCGTACCAGATGGCCGGGTCTTCCGGAACGGGCAGCCGGTATTCGGGGTAATAGTCGGGGATGGACCGGACAATTCCCTCCACCCGGTTCCTGTTGATCCGGTGGTTGATGGCTGCCAGCTCCATTGTGCCGCCAATCCTGACCTGTCCGTTCATGGGGGTCAGCGCTACCCGTGCTTCCAGCAGCAGGGCCGGGTGCTTCACTTTTCCTTCAAAAGCACCGGTCATAAACGAATAACCTTTTCCCGGCATAACAGGAACACGGAGGCCCGCTTTAAGCGATGTATCCTGGAGCAGGGCACCGGTGGCAAAGATATAGCGGTCGGCCGAGAATTTTTTACCGCTGCCGGTTTCCAGCATGGTGATCTTTCCATCAGCCCGGACAACATCTACTACCTCCTCCTGCGGGTAAAACTTCACGCCTGCCGTTTCCAGCTTCTTTTTCAGGGCGTTCATCAGCGCCGGCGGATAGAGGTGCCCGTCGCACCTGTAGTGCACGGCTCCCAGCACATCCAGCTTCACATCGGGTTCCATGGCTTCCAGCTGCTGCCTGCTCAAGACTTCCACATCCAGGCCCAGCTCCTGCGCGGTATGGGCCAGGTGAATTTCTTCTTCTTCCGTACGGGCCGTCTTGTACATCATCAGGATCCCCTTCTTTTCCAGCCCGAAAGACTCATCCAGGTCACGGAAAAGCTCATCGTATAAGGAGCTGCTGTACAGATGGAGGTCACGAAGATAGGGTGCCGAGGTAGTGACGTGCTTATCGTTGGCGTTCTGCATAAATTTCACGCCCCAGGAGATCAACGAACGGCTAAGGGAGGGTTTCACATAAAACGGGCTCCTGCTGTTAAACATCCAGCGGATGCCCTGCGAGATCATCCCCGGAGCTGCCAGGGGAGTAAAATGGCTGGGCACAATCATCCCTGCGTTTCCGTATGAGCAGTTGTCAAGAAAATCGCCTTTGTCGAGTACCGAAACTTCCCAGCCTGTTTTTCTAAGGTACCAGGCCGAAGACAATCCTGCAATTCCACCCCCTACGATCAGTGCACTACCGTTCATAATTTTTAAATCTGTTTTATATTACCTGGAACCCGTGCGCATACGGGTCATTATCGTCTATAAAAATCGTATTGTACCCGTAAATGATGGCCCAGCCTTCAATGCTGGGAGTAATGGCCGGCTTGCCGTCTCCGAAAGCGTTGGCATGCTCGGCTTCTATTCTGCCCGTAAAGCGCGAGCCGATGATGCTTTCATGAATAAACGAATCTCCCGGCTTCAGCTTGCCTTTGGCATGCCATTGGGCCATCCGGGCGGAGGTTCCCGTACCGCAGGGTGAGCGGTCAATGGCCTTATCGCCGTAAAATACGGCATTCCGCGCCGTGGAGGTAGGGTCCAGCACTTCACCTGTCCATTGAATGTGGCTCAGCCCGTTGATGTTGGCGTCTTCGGGGTGAACAAAGGTATACTGCTCGTTCAGGCGGTTCCGGAGTACGCGGCTCCAGCTGATCAGCTGGTCGGCCGGGTAATCCTGCAGCCCGGTGAAGTTCTTTTGCGGGTCAATGATGGCATAGAAGTTCCCGCCATAAGCTACGTCTACGGTCAGTTCGCCGAGATCGGGGCATTCTACCGTAAGGTTTTCGGCTGCCAGGAAAGATTTGACATTGGTCAGCTTAACCGACTTCACTTTGCTGCCCTCCTGCACGTAATCGATCAGCACCAGCCCGGCCGGAGCTTCCAGGCGGAGCTTCCCGGGGACTTTGGGGGTAATCAGGCCTTCTTCAATGGCGATGGTAACGGTACCAATGGTGCCGTGGCCGCACATGGGCAGGCAGCCGCTGGTTTCAATATACAATACGGCCACGTCGTTTGCCGGGTCTACCGGCGGGTACAGGATACTGCCGCTCATCATGTCGTGCCCGCGGGGCTCAAACATCAGCCCTTTCCGGATCCAGTCGTATTCCCTCAGGAAATGCAGGCGGCGTTCCATCATGCTGTTGCCTTCCAGGAAAGGCCCGCCTCCCGATACCAGGCGTACGGGGTTGCCACAGGTGTGGGCATCAATGCACGAAAATGTTTTTTTCATTCGGTATAAAATAGTTTCAGGTAGTGAGTTCCGGGGCTTCATTAACCATTACTCCACCGCTTCCTGTGTAACCTTCCCGTTCACCAGCCGGTAAAGTCCCAGCGGGTTAGCGTTCTTTAGTTCATCGGGAAGATAGGTGTCAGGAACATTCTGATAGCTCACCGGGCGGGCAAACCGGCGGATAGCATCGGGGCCCACCGAGGTAAACCGGCTGTCGGTACAGGCCGGGAAAGGCCCGCTGTGGTGCATGGCGCTAACCACTTCCACTCCCGTAGGGAAACCGTTGAAGAGCAGCCGGCCGCATTTTTCAGTAATCAGCAGAAGCAGGTCTTCGTAGTTCCTGATCTCTTCTTCCTCGCCCAGCACGGTGCAGGTCAGCTGGCCGTGTATTTTCCGGGCTATATCTTCCAGCTGTCCGGTATTGGCGTAGGTAACCACCAGCCCGAACGGACCGAATACTTCTTCCTGCAGGGTATCGTTAGCCAGGAATTCGCCGGCGGTAGTGAGGGCAAGAGACGGTGCTCCCGTTCCTTTTTCGGAAGAAGAAGCCTCAAGCAATACCTGAACGTTTTCCTGGGAGCTCACCGTGGCCTTGTTCTGCACATACGAATCGGCGATGCCTTCGTGCAGCATTTTGCACGGCTCTACCTGTGCCAGTGCAGCTACCAGGCTGTCGGTGAATTCGTTGTGACCTTCCGGTATAATAATGATGCCGGGGTTAGTACAGAACTGCCCTACACCCAGGGTAAGAGAGGCCGCATATTGCTGCGCTACTTCTGCCGGGGCATTCTTTATTTTTTCAGGCAGCACGAAAACGGGGTTTACACTTCCCATTTCGGCAAAAACGGGAATAGGCTCCGGCCGCTGACCGGCAATATCAAAAAGTGCTTTTCCGCCGGTGTATGAGCCGGTAAAGCCTACTGCTTTTACGAGGGGGTGTTTCACCAGCAGCTGCGCACCCTCGCGTGAGCTGCTGAAGACCTGGCTGAAGGTTCCTTCGGGGTATCCCGCCTTTTTTACGCCTCTCCGGATGGCTTCGGCCATGATGCGGGCTGTACGGGTATGGGCCGAATGGGCCTTTACTATCACGGGGCAGCCGGCTGCAATGGCCGATGCCGTGTCGCCACCAGCCGTTGAGAAGGCAAAGGGAAAGTTACTGGCACCGAACACCACCACCGGGCCTATGCCCACATACGTTTTCCGGATGTCGGGACGGGGCGGCGTGCGTTCATTTAGCGCTGTATCAATGCGTACGTCCAGGATGCTGCCCGATGCCAGTGCAGCTCCGTAGCTGCGCCATTGCAGTAGGGTACGGCCTTTTTCGCCTGTAAGCCGGGCCACAGGCAGGTGGGTTTCTTCATGGGCCGCCTGGATCAGCTCATCGCCAAGGGCCTCAATTTCATCTGCTATCGTGTTCATCAGCGCCGCTCTCTGGCGAAAATTGCTTTTCCGGAGTACAAGAAAAGCCTCGTGAGCAAGACCGGCTATGGTGTTAATTTCTTCCAGTGATGCCATACTATAAATTTTTGTAATCGGGTAGTTTGGGTCTTGATGCCTGGGCATCTGTAATAATTTTCAGAATTCGTTCTCTTTCTTCGCCTTCCAGGGTAAGCCTTGGAGCCCGCACGTATTCGTTGCTGATGCCTTCAGCGGTAGCAGCCAGCTTGATGTATTGTACCAGCCTGGGGTGGATATCCAGCTCAAGCAGGGGCATAAACCAGCGGTAAATTTCCACGGCTTCGCTTAACCTGCCGGCCTGTGCCAGCTTGTAGATGGCTACGGTCTCGGCAGGGAAGGCGTCTACCAGCCCGGCTACTGAGCCCACGGCTCCCATGAGCTGGGTTTCGAGTGAAATGGTATCTACTCCGCCCAGGATCCTGAAGCGATCCCCGAAGCGGTTGATCATACGGGTTACGTTGGTCAGATCACGGGTAGATTCTTTTACGGCCTGGATGGTCGGGTATTTTTCCAGGTCGGCAAACATATCCACCGTCACATGGATACCGTAGTCTACCGGGTTATTGTAAATCAGTATAGGAAGGTCTGTGGCGCTGGCTACGGCACCGAAATAGGTGACCACTTCGCGGTCAGAAGCTTTGTACCGCATAGGCGGAAGCAGCATCAGGCCGTCAGCACCCAGCTCTTTTGCCTTTTTTGCAATGGCCACGGCCTCACGGGTGGTTTGCTCTGCAATGTTCAGGAGCACGGGGAAAGATTCGGGAACTACACTTTTAGCAAACGTCAGCAGGTCAAACTTTTCCTCAGCGGTTAAAGTACTGGCTTCTCCCAGTGTTCCGGCCAGGATGATCCCCGAGATTCCTGCATCGATCTGGAACAGGAGGTTCTTTTTAAACATATCGTAGTCGATCTCCTCATTGGCGGTGAAAGGAGTCAAAACCGCAGGATATATTCCATGCCAAAGTGCTGTCTTACTCATGAATTTTTTGTTTTATATTTTTGGATAATTTCTGAAATAATACAATAGGTCAAAGTTATAAAGGTAATTCATGGAAACCATATATAAAATTAATCAATAGCACACATATTTTAGCTAAGCAGGAAAAAGGTGCTGTTTGCGGTTTCCGGAGAGTCAAAATTAAACCGGTAATCCGAATTTATTCCGGGGAATAACATGGCCGTACGAGCGTTTTTGCTGTTCATCACCTCCGTAAACCCATGCTTTGTACAAGTCTTTTTCTCCTGAAATCGTTTCAAAACGAAGCATAGGTTTAAACATGTCCGGCATAACGGTTAGAGAAGCTTTAAACTCTACCCGATTTTCAACCAGTAAGCCTGCTTCATTCCCGGCAGAGTCGCGCCAGTTTGACCGGCCGCTAAAACAAAAACGGCACCGGGGTCACCGATGCCGTTTTCGTTATATGCAAATCAATTCTAAACCAGGTTCACGGTGAGCCCTTCTCCGTTTTTCTCTACTTTGGCCAGGCCGTTCCGGGTCAGCTCCTTAATGGCCGTATCCCATTTTTTATTGCTGAAACCGGTCTGGGTCTTCAGCTCTTCCAAAGCTATCACCGGGCTGGCATTCAGCAGGTCAAGAACCGCTTTGGCGTCTTCACTGACGGCAGGCGCTTTTTTCTCCGGGCGCATCTGCGGGAAGAACAACACCTCCTGTATGCTGGCGTTATTGGTCAGCATCATGGTCAGCCGGTCAATTCCTATGCCGATACCCGCCGTGGGAGGCATACCGTATTCCAGGGCACGGATAAAGTCTTCGTCCAGGGCCATGGCTTCTTCGTCGCCTCTTTCGGCCAGCCGCAGCTGCTCTTCAAAACGCTCCCGCTGATCCAGCGGGTCATTCAGCTCGGAATAGGCATTAGCGATTTCTTTGCCGTTAACAAACAGCTCAAAACGCTCTACCAGACCGGGCTTCGAACGGTGCTTTTTGGTAAGTGGCGACATTTCTACCGGGTAGTCAATGATGAACGTAGGCTGGATCAGGTGGTCTTCCACCTTCTCGCCGAAAATCTCATCAATCAGCTTGGCTTTCCCCATGGTATCGTCTACTTCCATGCCCCATGCTTTGCATTGGGTGCGCAGCTCTTCTTCGGTAGCCGAGTCTACGTTAATGCCGGTATGCTTTTCAATAGCCTCAATAATGGAAAGCTTCGGATAAGGTCCCTGGAAATCGATCACATTTTCTCCGAAAGTAAATTTCGTGTCTTCGTTTACCGCAAAGGCCACCTTCTCCAGCAGCTCTTCCGTAAACTGCATCATCCAAGTATAATCTTTGTAGGCCACATAAAATTCCAGTGCCGTATATTCCGGGTTGTGGGTACGGTCCATACCCTCGTTCCGGAACATCTTTCCGAACTCGTAAACCCCGTCGAAACCTCCCACGATCAGGCGTTTGAGGTAAAGCTCATTGGCTATCCGCAGGTATAAGGGGATGTCAAGGGTATTATGATGGGTAACAAAAGGCCTTGCAGCCGCTCCGCCATGGATAGGCTGAAGAATCGGGGTTTCCACTTCCAGCCAGCCCTTATTGTCGAAAATCTGCCGCATGGTGCTGATGATCTTTGCGCGTTTTACAAAGATCTCCCGGTTTTCGGGGTTCACGATCAGGTCTACATAGCGCTGGCGGAACCGTTGCTCCGGATCGGTGAAGCCGTCGTAAATGTTCCCTTCGTCATCGCGCTTGACAATGGGCAGGGGCTTCAGCGACTTTGAAAGCAGCTTGAACGAGCGTACATGAATGGAGATCTCGCCGGTCTGGGTTTCAAAGCAGTAACCGTTGATGCCGATGATGTCGCCGATGTCGAGCAGCTTCTTGAATACGGTATTGTAAAGGGTTTTGTCTTCTTCAGGGCAGATATCGTCCCGTCGGATGTAGATCTGTATACGGGCGGTTTCGTCCTGGATTTCGGCAAAAGAGGCCGAGCCCATGATCCGGAAGCTCATCAGCCTGCCTGCCACGCTCACATCCTTGAAGTCAAACTTATTGTGTTTCCAGTGCATCAGGATGTCGCGTATCGTGGTATTGGTGGAAAACCCTTCTGCCGGGTAAGGATCTATTCCCAGAGCCATCAGCTCTTCTCTTTTTTGTCTTCTCAGTAGTTCCTGTTCGCTCAATTGCATGAGGTAATAATCATTTTCGCTGCAAAATTAGTGTTTTTTGGCGGCTCTATTTCAAAAAAAGCGGATATTTGAATTCTATTTTTCGGATGGAACAGCTATTTTTATACAGATGAAATCCCGGCAAAGGGGATTTTGACATAAACCTGTCAATGAATAAAACGCGAAACTCACTACTCGGAACTCGGAAATTTTATACATACATGAAGGAAATACTGGCAGGGAAAGGCATTCTTGTTTCCGCGTTTTTTTTGCTGGTGATCCAGTGCTCATCCCACCAGGCGGTTCCGGCCAGTGAAGTTCCTCCCAAACGCGAGCTCAGGGGAGTGTGGATCGCCTCGGTAGCCAATATCGACTGGCCCTCCCGCAAGGGGCTGCCCACGGCTGAACAGCAGCAGGAATTTGTCAATATCCTCGATAACCATCAGCGTTTAGGCATCAATGCCGTGTTTGTGCAGGTAAGGGCGGCTTCTGACGCCTTTTATGCAGAAAGTGAAGAGCCCTGGTCAGAATGGCTCACCGGAATCCAGGGCAAGGCACCTGCGCCTTTTTACGACCCCCTGGCGTTTATGATCGAACATGCGCATGAACGGAATATGGAATTTCATGCCTGGCTGAACCTGAACAGGGGCACGCATGCCTCGGCTACCTCGGTTTCGGTCAACCACATCACCCGCATCCACCCGGAGTGGTTCCTGAGCTACGGGGGCTACAAAGTATACAATTTCGGAATACCCGAAGTACGGAGCTATATCGTGAACACGGTGCTTAACATTATCCGGAATTACGATGTGGACGGGATCCATTTCGACGATTATTTTTACCCGTACCCGGTGGCCGGAAAGCGTATCAGCGACCAGGCCACCTTCAGGCAGTACGGCCGCGGGTTCAACCGTATAGAAGACTGGCGGAGAGACAATGTGAACCTGCTGGTCAAAGAGATCTCGGAGGCCATAAAAAAGGAGAAACCGTATATTAAATTCGGGATCAGTCCCTTCGGGGTGTGGCGCAGCCGCGACAAAGATCCGGAAGGGTCGAACACCACAGGTGCGCTCAGCTCATATGACGACCTCTACGCCGACTCCCGCCTGTGGGCCCGCGAGGGATGGGTAGATTATATTGTTCCGCAGGTTTACTTTTCTTTCGGACACACTACTGTTCCCTACAAGCCCATGGTAGACTGGTGGACAAGAAACAAGGGCGACCATCACCTCTACATCGGCCTGGGCAGCTACCGGGTGGGAGAGAAGAACCGGGAATGGAGCTCAGCCAGCCAGATCATGAACCAGGTACGTACCAATGCGCAGACCCCGGGGGTCAGCGGTAGCGTGTTCTACAGCTCGCGTTCACTGATGCCCACCTCTCACCGGCTTTCTGACTCCCTGAAAAACTACTACCGGTACCCGGCCCTGCCCCCGGTGATGGAATGGAAAAAAGCTGACCCGCTGCCCCGCCCGGAGGTGACCGCCCTGGCCAGAACTGACAGCGCGCAGGTAAGGATCCAGTGGCGTATCCCGGATGAATACGAAGAATATGTACGAAGCTTCGTGATCTATCGTTATAAGAGAGGAGAGAAAAGAACCCTGGAGGATCCCCGTAATATCCTGGCCATTGTCAGGAACAAAGAAGAGAAGGTTTTCCTGGACCGGACAGCCGAAGCCGGCAGCCAGTACGAGTATGCCCTGACCGCCCTTGACCGGCTTTCCAACGAAAGCAGACCGAGCAAACTGTACAAGCTGAACTGAGATCACGAACCGGAATTTATTTCGGGAGAAAATAGGCATTGATCGGTTTTTTGCTTATTTTTGCTCGCTTCTTCCGTAGCTTCTTCCCCCCGTTTGAATATCCCGGGGAAGTTTACAGGCAGATAATTTATTTAATCAAACGTTTTATAGATGAAAGAATATGGCAGTAATGTTCAAAAGCTGGTAGAACATATTGTGACCATACCCGATAAGGAAACCAGGACCAAACATGCCCACATACTGGTTGAATTGATGCGGCAGATCCATCCGCAGATGCGCGACGGTGCCGATTACAGCAAAAAACTTTGGGATGATCTTTATATAATGGCCAACTTCGACCTGGATGTCGACAGTCCTTTCCCGGCTCCGCCCAAGGAGATCCTGGGGAAAAAACCCAAGCAGATCCCGTATACGCAAAGTAAGCTGAAGCACAAGTTTTACGGTCGTAACCTCGAGCTGCTGGTGCTGAAAGCCATGCTGGCCGATACCTTTGATGAACGCAAGGCTTTTGTGTCTTACCTGGTGAAGCTGATGAAGTCGTTTTACCTGAGCTGGAACCGCGATTCGGTCGAAACAGGTGTTTGCCTGAACCAGATCCTGGAACTGTCGGGCGGGCGACTGAAGCCCGAAATCGACGACCTGCTCGTGAACGGCATGGTTGATGAAGCCAACCCGAAAGACGGTCCGTCGGGCTTCCGGCAGAGAACCAACTTTGTGAACCGCAATAACAATAACAACAACAACAACAACGGCGGAGGCTACCGGAACAACAATAACCGCAACCAGCCGCAGCGCAATAATAACGGCGGGCCGATGAATAAGAACAGATTTAACAATAACCGGAAAAGGCCAGGGATATGAGTTCGTTCAGAATTACGGGAGGGAGAAAGCTTAAAGGCGAGATTATTCCTCAGGGCGCTAAAAACGAGGCCCTGCAGATCCTGTGTGCCGTTCTGCTTTCCAAAGAGCCTGTTGTTATTCATAATATCCCGGATATCCGCGATGTCAATAAGCTCATAGAGCTCCTGCAGGACATGGGTGTGGAAACCCGTAAGCTGGGTGAAGGCTCTGTTGAATTTAAGGCCGCCGGTGTGAATTTTGAGTATTTCGAAACAGAGCAATACAAAAAGAAAGCCGCTGAGCTGCGCGGCTCGGTCATGCTGCTGGGCCCTATGCTGGGCCGTTTCGGAAAAGGAAAAGCTCCTAAGCCGGGAGGAGATAAGATCGGTAGAAGACCCCTGGATGCTCATTTTACCGGGTTTCAGAAGCTGGGAGCCACCTTCTCGTACGATGCCGGTGATGCCTTCTACCACGTAGACGGCAGCGGCATGAAAGGGGCGTATATCTGGATGGAGGAGATCTCCGTGACCGGTACGGCCAACGTGATCATGGCGGCCGTGCTGACAGAAGGCACCACCACCATTTACAATGCGGCCTGCGAGCCTTACCTCCAGCAGCTGTGCAGGATGCTGAACCGCATGGGTGCCCGCATCAGCGGAGTGGGCTCCAACCTGCTGACCATCCAGGGCGTGAGCCAGCTGGGCGGTTGTGAGCACACCATGCTGCCCGATATGATCGAGATCGGCAGCTTTATAGGGCTGGCCGCTATGACCGAATCGGAAATTACCATTAAAAACTGCCGGATTCCCGAGCTGGGAATCATCCCGGATGTATTTAAAAAGCTGGGCATACAGATGGAGTTCCGGGGCGATGACATTTACGTTCCGGCGCAGAAGAACTATACGGTCAGCAAGCTGATCGACGGCTCCATTCTTACCGTATACGATTCTCCCTGGCCCGGTTTCACCCCCGACCTGATCTCTATTGTGCTGGTAACGGCCATACAGGCCAAAGGCACCGTGCTCATCCACCAGAAAATGTTTGAATCCAGGCTTTTCTTTACCGATAAGCTGATCGATATGGGAGCGCAGATCATCCTCTGTGATCCGCACCGGGCCACAGTGATCGGCCTGAACCGCGAATACAACCTGCGGGGCATCCGCATGAGCTCGCCCGACATCCGTGCGGGGGTAGCCCTGCTGATTGCAGCCCTGTCGGCTGACGGAACCAGCATCATTGACAACATTGACCAGATAGACCGGGGCTACCAGAACATTGACGGCCGCCTGAATGCATTGGGCGCCGATATTGTACGGGTGTAAGACAAAGCGCAGATGAAGCAGGTTTACGCGATTAATGCATAAAAATCTGCTTCATCTGCATCCTGCGCTTATATTTGTAAATCGTTGACCTTAATAAAAAAAAGACTTATGATCTCAAGACGTAAATTCCTGGCCTCTTCGGCTATGACCACCGCTACTCTTGCGGCTACTTCTGCTTCCGGTTATTCCCGCATTATTGGGGCTAACCAAAAGGTGAATATCGCCTGTATCGGTATCGGCAACCGGGGAGAGCAGATTATTGACGAATTTGAGAAAACCGGCCTCGTGAATGTGGTGGCCCTGTGCGATGTGGATATGGGTGCCCCGCATACAACCAAAATCATGAACAAATTTCCGAAGGCCAAACGCTACCAGGACTTCCGGCAGCTGCTGGATAAATCGGGCGGGGAATTTGATGCCGTTACCATTGCTATACCCGACTTCTCTCATTTCCCGGTGGCCATGGCCTGTATGCAGGCCGGTAAGCACGTGTATGTGGAGAAGCCGATGTCGCGCACCTTCCATGAGGCGGAGCTCATGATGAAAATGGCTTTGAAGAACCCCAAGCTGGTAACCCAGGTAGGAAACCAGGGCCATTCGGAAGGAAATTATTTCCAGTTTAAAACCTGGATGGAGGCCGGCATCATTAAAGATGTGACGGCCATTACCGCCCACATGAATAACGCCCGGCGGTGGCACAAGCTGGATCCCAAAATGAAGATGTGGCCGGCAGCACAGCCGGTGCCGTCTACCATGGACTGGAACACCTGGCTAACCACCTCTATGCCGAAAGAGTACAACGACCTGTACCATAACGGGGAGTGGCGCTGCTGGTACGATTTTGGTATGGGAGCACTGGGCGACTGGGGCGCTCACCTGATCGATACGGCGCATGAGTTTCTTGAGCTGGGACTGCCTTACGAGATTAACCCGACCTACCTGGAAGGCCATAACGATTTCTTCTTCCCGATGTCGTCAACCCTGCTGTTCCGTTTCGGAGCACGAAAGGGCATGCCGCCGGTAGATGTAACCTGGTACGACGGGTTAACCAACCTGCCGCCCCTGCCCAAAGGCTATGGCGGTTCAGCTGCTACAGCCAATGTGCCGGGTACCAACCAGGGCGAGGTGAAGCCGGCTACGCTGAACCCGGGACGGATCATCTACAGCAAAGACCTGATCTTTAAGGGCGGTAGCCACGGCAGCACACTGAGCATTATACCGGAAGAGGTGGCCCGGGAAATGGCACCAAAGCTTCCTGAAATACCGAAAAGCCCGTCTAACCATTTTGCCAACTTTATCCTGGCCTGCCAGGGCAAAGAAAAGACCCGTAGCCCGTTTGAGATCAATGGCGTGCTGAGCCAGGTCTTCTGCCTGGGGGTAATTGCCCAGCGCGTAAACCGGCCTCTGTATTTTGATGCGGTGACCAAGCAGATCACCAACGATACGTTTGCAAATGCCCTGCTGGTGGGGGCTGAGCCCAGGAAGGAATGGATGGAGTATTATAAGGTGTAGTGAGGATAGGGAAGTACAGGAAAGAAAGTACAGGAAGAGATAGAGAGGTAAGGCGGGGCGGTGGCTTCGCCTTACTTTTTTTGAACCATACGAGGCATATAAGGCATGGAAGTGGGGTAGAGAGAAGTTAGGTGCGGTTAGCGGAAGCGGTTGGAAATGGTGAAATAAACGTTCCGGCCTATTTCATGGTAGCCGTATTTCCGGAGCTTCGGAGTGGTGGTGGCTTTTGACATACGGGTCTCCAGGAAAGAAAGAATATAGTATTTGTTCTCTTCAAAAGGGCGGTTGAATAGCTGCGATTTGAACGAAAGGTTGGTGGCCATGGTTTTACGGCCGTCGATATACAGCTCGTTCTTGCCGATCCACAGGCATTTCAGCTCTTTGATCTGCTGCGCAATGTCCGTCAGCTCTTCTACCGTCAGGCTCGATTGCTTCATTTCATCAAAGACCAGCTTACGGTTCATGCGGGTATTGAAAAGGTAACGTACCGAGTCGGTATACATAATAATGGTGTAATAAGAAAACCGCTTGTCCGAGAAGCCGATAGCAAAGGGTTGTTTCCGGTAAAGGGCTTCGTAGTCTTTCAGCAGGGTTTCGAGGGCGGGTTTATTTTCAAAATAATAATCTTCCGACTTCCGGATTTTGGCCGGGAAGCAGGAAGTAAGCAATATTCCGCTCAACAGGAAAATAACGAGGCTTTTGTTCATTTGGTTTTGATGTACGTGATGCCGTAGATCAGCTTCCTGAATTTTCGCTTCCGGAGCTTCATTTTCGTACGAAGTCCGTAGTCCCAATAATCCAGGATATTATAGCCGTCTGCCCGGTCAATATGGTATAGTACCACAAAATGGGTAGGTGTGGGCAAAATAAACCGGAAAAATTTATTGGGATACAGGGCTTTGTTGTTCAGGTAAAGCATTACGGTATATTCTTCGTTTTTCTCCCGGCAGAAACGGTAATAGTTGAGAAAGACCGGCCCCATCAGATCAGCTCCCCGGGCATGAACCTCCAGCCCGGTCAGTGAACGGAGCATCCGGTTAAATTTCCGGAAGTTGGTAGCCGCCCAGAAGGTGTTTTCATCGCCGGGGTCAAACGACTTGTCCCGCAGATTAAGATACCCCTTGTAGTTCTCGGAGAGTACCATAAACCACATCTGGTCGGCGTGATTAATGTCCATTACCCCTTTGTTATAGAGAGTTCCGGCTGCTTCGTGTATTCTTTCGGAGCTGACCAGGGTTCTGTCGGTTACCTGTGCAGCGCCGGTAGCATACAGGTCGGTCATCCAGGCCACATAGCTTTCCGGGTCGTACAATAGCAGGAAATGAGTCAGGGCGGCGTAGCCGCAGAAGTAGGTAGGTTTTCCCTGGTTCAGGTACAGGGGATTTTCCACGTTATTCCTGAGGTTCCGGAAAAACAAAGCGGGGTCAATGTTAGGCCAGTATTCGCTTTTCCGGGCCGATCGGGCCTGGTCTATCCGGAGCAAAGCCCGCTGCTTCGCCTCCGGGTCCTGGGCAGGTGGCTGGGCTTCAGCACACAGGCTGAAAAAACAACAAAGAAGCAGAATCCGGGTATACACGCTGTTGCCTGGGGAATAGGAAACAAAGGTAGAAAACTTTTTGAAATCCGCTAAGCCGTGAGAGAAAAGTGTGTTTTACAGCCTGAAGACAGAGGAGGAGGTACCAGGGATACCTCCTCCTGCATAAACCATCAGATCTTATACCGGACCCCGCCGGTGATCCAGCGCGGCGGCTGGGCTACAAAACCGTGCTCAAAATATTTTTCATTCAGCAGGTTATTGGCATCCAGGGTGAATGTGAGCTGCTTCCAGCGGTAGGCGGCCCGTACATCCACCAGGCTGAAAGAGCCGTAGCTGACCGGTGGAGTGGCATCGTCCCAGGAGTATTGTCCTGCGCGGTTCTTAAAGGTGTACCAGCCGCTGAGCGACAGGTTTCGTACCGGCTCAAAAAACAACCCGGCAGAAAGCTTTTGTTTAAGGTAGTTCAGCGTATAGAACGACTGGAAGCCCTCTTCTTTCCTGTCGGTAGTGAGCCAGGAGAAGTTCAGTACCACCTGCTTCAATTTCAGCCGGTTGGCGGAGAACCCGAGCGTATGGGCTGTTTCAAATCCGTACCGGTTGATGTTGTCGATGTTTTCCATGAGCGGCACGGCTATGCCGGGGCGTTTGATTTTATCGATGGCATCTTCTGTCGCGGTGTAAAAAACCGAGTAGTTACCGGAGTAGCGGCTTTTCCGGGTTTTGAAGCCGAGCTCATGGGTCCAGGCTTTTTCGGGCTTAAGGTCGGGATCCCCCTTCACGGTAGCATTGTTCAGGTAGAGTTCGGTAAAGGTAGGGAAACGCAGCGAGCGGTTAACCGAGTAATACAACCGGGAGTCCTGTCCCACGGCATAGGCCAGGTCGAGGCCGGGAAAAAGGGAAAACCCGAACTGGGAGTTGATGTTGCCCAGGGTACCCACGTTCAGGATAAAGCGGTTGAAACGGGTGCTGTGCTCGGCAAAAAGGCTGTAGTTATCCCGTGATTTCCCGTACGTATAATACAGGTCCGGCCATCCGCTGATCGCCTCTTTCTCCCCGAGCTCCTCGCCCAGGCGGTTAGATCGTACCACCTCGTTCCGGTATTCGGCTCCGAAGGCACTGTTACCCCAGGCGTTGCGTAGCCTGAATTTCCACTCCACATCAAGTACCCCGGTTTTATGCAGGTTGAGCAATGTCAGCCGGTCGGTATTGCGGTAATTGTCAAAATCATACATATCGTGATGAATCCGGTAATTGGCCATCAGCGTACCCGACAGGCGGGGGGAGAAAGCGTGTTTCCAGGTAGCGTTCATGAGCTGCGAGGCCACCTCTTCATACTGGTTGCTGAATTTGGGGTGGTAGAAATTTGAAGCTCCGAAGTCGTTGCCGGTGAAGCCGTAGCCCAGCTGAAGGCTGCCGCTCCTGTATTGCTTTTCCGCCCGCAGCGAAGCCGTATTTTTCCGGTAGCCGGTAGCAGGAATGAAGCCGTCGCTGCCGGCCAGCTCAGCGCCGCCGGTCAGTGAGAGACCCTTTTTTACCCAGGCACCACCGGCATAAGTATTCCAGCTGCCGTATGAGCCGGCCGAAAGCTGCAGCTCCAGCTCAGAAGCAGCCGGTTGGCGGGTAATGATGTTGATTACCCCGGAGAAAGCACTGGGGCCGAATACCCGCGAGGCGCCCCCCTGGAGCACTTCTATTTTTTCGATCATCGAGAAAGGTACGGGAATGTTCAGCGCATGGTGACCGGTTTGAGGGTCGTTTACTTTTACGCCGTCTACCAGGATGAGCGTCTGGTCGTAATGCCCGCCGCGAATACTGATATCGGCCTGCACACCGAAGGCCGAGCGTGAGCGCACATCTACGTTCATAGCGTACTGCAGCACGCCGTCAAGCGTTTTGACGGGAGAGGCTTCTATGGTGGCCCGGTCAATCACGGTGATGTTCCGGGCTGTGTTTTTGATCTCGTTCCGGATAATGCCGGCAGTGACAGTCACGCTTTGCAGCTGGATGGTGTCGCGTTGTGCACTGGCATTCAGGCTTATCAATCCCAAAAGTATATATTTTAATATTTTCATTATTGTAATAATGTATATATTTATTATTATATAATTTAATAATTATATAAATATTTTAATGTATTTGAAAATTACTCCTTTTATGTTGTGTTCTTGGTGCCTTTTCTTGGTGTTCTTCGTGAAATACAGTATACACAAAGTCATAAAGTTTCACAAAGGGTCACAAAGGGTTTTGCACAAAGGTCACAAAGTATTGAGACAGGAGAGAGAAAGGGTCTTCGTCTACGGGCTTTTTGGGCCGTATTTTGAAATTTACTTTTGCTGAGGGGAGGTCACGGGGAATGTACGGCAGACGTATGGATGGAATCGTTTTTTTTAACAGGAAGATCTGCAATTCGTCCTGGCTCAGGGGCTCTTCCCGGCTCAGCAGGAGGGTAGGAAGCGTAACAGGGGCCGGTGCGGGTTCCGTTACCGGCAGACCGGTTCCGGCCGCATTCCCGATCTCTTCTGCGAAAGGGTTCGGTTGGCGGCGGTGAAACATCTGCCCGTTACGCCCCAGCAGGCACAGGTGCCCTTCCGGATCAATAAAGCCCAGGTCGGAAACCGTGGGCGTGTGCCGGTATCCGGGAGAAACGTACGGGCTTTCCACCCAGATTTTTTCATTCCGGATACGGATGCTTACGCCGGGAAAGGGCTTGCCCACAGAAGCCGGCCTTTCCACAATTTCGCGGCCCTGTATATAGCTGATATGGCCCAGCTCAGCCGCGCCGTAGTATTCGGTAAGCCGGGCCTCCGGGAAGAGCCGCAGCAGCTTTTCCGCCAGTAGGGGATCCAGTTTTTCTCCTGCGCTGACAGCGGAGCTGACGCCGGGAAATACCCTGTTTTCAGGCAGCAGGCGGTAATGCGACGGCACCAGGAACAGGCTGGTGATTTTTTCCTGCCGGAGGATATTGTCCCAGTTGGCGGCCTCACGCAGCGGCGTCAGCACTACTGTAGCCCCCAGCCAGAGGGCGTGAATAACGGTATTGAGATTGGCAGAATAGGCCAGGGCATCAACCACCATTACCCGGTCTTCGCGGCCCATGCCGAAAACTTCCGACTGGGCAGGGAAGGCACTGAACCAGGCGTGATAATCTTTCCAGATGACCCGGTTTTTTTCCGGGGAAATAATGCCGAGGAAACAATCGCTTCCGGCCGGCAGATAGGGCGGTACAGGTGCCGTTTCAGGCACCGGCGGCAGGAAGTCGAGCAGGCCCAGATTGTACTTTTCAGCATAGGCCAGCTTCTGTTCACGCGTGATGTTCCGGCCGCTGAACACCCCTTTTTGACCGGTATGCATCAGGGCCAGGAAGCTGATCAGGTTTTCGGCTTCCGAAGAGTGGCAAAGCAGGTAATCGGCCGGGTGCTGCCGCAGCCAGGCGGCCCTGTTCTGAACCTGCCGGTACAACTCCCCATAGCTGATCTCCCGGCCCCGGTATTTCAGCGCGGTGCGGGAGGGATCTGCCGAAAGGAAACGTTCAAAAAACATGGGTCAGGGCTTCAGCTTTGGTATTTTGTCAAGGCGGTCAAAGGCCTCCGAAAAACGTTTTTTCTCCTGCAGCAGGGTTTCGCAAAAGGCCCGGTTACGAATCCCGAACAGCTCGCGCTGGCCGGGATCTTTAATAGTGCCCCGTTTTGTGAAAAAGGCAAATTTCTTCCCGATATAATTGAACCACCACTTTTTCCGGAGGGTGGTCATGAGCGACCTCCTCCCCGTATTTTCGAGGTAGTGGATCTGGTAAACCAGCACAAACACATCCGCTGCGCCGAAACCGTAGGTCATATTCTTCAGCCGCTCCCAGGTAATGCGGTTCGCGGCCGTAAAATGCTTGAAATGCAGCTCGTTCGAGTAATAAATTTTATAGCCCAGCAGGCGCGTGATAAAGCACATTTCACTGTCGGCACCCGCGCTCTGCCGGTTGCCCACCCGCCCTTCCAGGAAAGGCTGCCAGTTCAGTGCATAGAGGTGATCGTACACCTCTTTCCGTACGCTCAGCCCGGCACCGGGCACCAGCGCATCTTCCGTGATATCGGTGAAGGTACCCTCGTAGAGCTTCCCGATGGCAAAGGCATGCTCATTTTCTTTGAACCACGCGGGCAGGGGTGCTTCAAAGTCGCCTTCGCCGGCACAGCCGATCAGGCCGATTTCCGGGTCTTTGTAGTACTTGAAGATGGTTTTTATCCAGTCGGGTGCCACCCGGTTGTCGTCATCCACCACGCTGAGAATGCTGTAGCGGGCAGCTTTGATACCGGCTTTGCGGGCATTGGCCTCACCCATCCGGGGCTCGGGGATAATCCGGAGGGGCACTACCGGGTTTTCATTCCATATGCCTTCTGCTACCTCCGCCGTTTGGTCGGTAGAATTGTTGTTGACCAGCACCACTTCCCACGCAATCCCCTCGAAATCGTGCTGGGCCTGCAGGTGCCGGAGGGTTTCGGGAATGACCCGTTCGCTGTTATAACACGCTATGATAACTGAAATGCCATTCATGTAAAAATCCGGAATAGACGGTGATACAATCGTACTTCGGGAGGAAGCCCCGCAGGTATTTCTGCGTTCCCGATCTTCCGCGCCCACCGCAGGGCGGTTTTCCGGCGTACGGCGAAAGGTATGGGGTAATGGGCATAAATGTACCGGATCACGCGGAAGCCCTCCGTAAAGAGCAGTCCTTCACGTTCCGATTTAAAGGAGACATTGCCGGCATGTCTCCGGAAAAAGTTAAGCCGCCTGTCGAGCCTTACTACCCGGGTACCGGCGGCTACCTGTACCCAGAACATCCAGTCGCCGGTGTACCGGAAAGTACGCAGGGTGCCGAAATCTACCCCGGCTACCCGGTTTTTCCGGAATACGGCCGAGCTGGCATTGTAGATCAGCGGGCCGTTCAGGAATTCGCTCCGGACCAGCTCGCTGCCGCTCCACCGGCGGTCACCCGACTCATGGCCGGGCCGGTGAATTTCGGTGCCGTTCTCATCGATCCATACGGAAGAGCTAAAGACCACGCCGGTATCTTTGTTCCGGTCAAGTACCTCAACGGCCTCTGACAGGAAACGGGGTGCAGCTATATCGTCGCTCTCGGCTATCCAGATGTATTCGCCGCGGGCCAGGCTGAGGCCCTTTTCCCACTGGATGAACGTGGAACCTGAATTGCTTTCATTTATGATGAAGTGGGAAATCCGCTTATCGGAAGCGTATTTCTCCAGGATGTCTGTACTGTTATCCGAAGAATGATCATCGAGGAGGATCACCTCGAAGTCGCTGAAATCCTGCCCCAGGATGCTCTCCAGCCTTTCGGGCAGGTAAGCAGCATGGTTGTAGTTGGGCATTATGACAGAAACTTTCGGCATATCAGGCCCATCCGTGGCTTTTTCTGAGTATACTGTCTTCTTTGACAAAACAAATGTCGAGCTGCCCGAGCGCCATGTCCAGCGGGCGGTTGGTAAAGCCGGCAAAGTCGTAGATCACATAGCCCCGCTGGGTCATGTAGGCAATAAGGTCATGCAGAAGGGGCTGATCAGGCGAAAATTTAAAGAGGGAAGCCTCCAGGATAAATACCTCGGTTTTTCCGAAGATGCCGGCGGCACCTTTCAGCACTTCGATCTCAAATCCCTGCACATCGATCTTGCAAATGTCGGGAACCGGCATTTCACCGCGGGCAATGAGCCCGTCGATGCTGTAAATGGGTACCTTCTTTTGCATTCTTCCACCGCCCTGCCCGGCCTGGGGCAGGAAAGAAGACCCGGCAAAATCTTCCCACATGGTGAGGGTGAGCTCACCGTCTTCGGCACCGGCACCACCAAAAAACACCCTGCCTTTGTGACGGGCAAGAAATTTATCGATTTCCGGCTTCAGCTCTTCCTGGGGTTCGATCAGGTAGTAGGTGGCTTCGGGTAAAATCCGGGCAGCCAGCACGCTCCAGTCGCCTTTGTGGGCGCCTACATCCAGGATAGTACGTAGGGTAAGACCACGGGTTTTCAGGCTTTTCAAAAAGAGGCTCATGTCGCCCGATATCCCGTTTTTACTTTGAACGTGATACCCGAAGCGATGTGCGAGCCACTGGATCAGGTCTTTTATTTTTTTCATGTGTATAAGATTAGCTTTGCGCTGCAGGCCTTAAGCGATGCGCTTTTGCGCAGGGCGGATGGCCACCCCGTAACGTCCGGCCTGCCGGGTTGCCTGTTTCTCATAGCGCTTGTCTCACTGCTCATGGCTATACTTCGTTAAAACCCGTTGGGTTGCCTCCAGGAAAGCCCGCTTCCATTTCTGGTCAGGCTCCAGGTGGTTCCCTTCGGCCCATTCGTTCCAGGCATTGATAAATACAAAGTTTTCTTCAGGCGAATAGACCTCGCTTTGAGAACAAACGTCTTCCAGCCAGTCCTGGTATAGCTCAGGCGTAGCGTTGTGCATGATGAAGGCGTCATTTTTCCGCCGTGCACTGTTGTCCCAGCCCGGCACAAGCGCCCTGAAGTGCTTTTGCAGCAGGGGGGGCTTGTTTTTCATCCGCCTGACCACTTCGGCATAATCGATTTTCCGGAAGGTCTGCCCCAGGGAAAATTTATTTTTCAGGCGGTCTGTGAACCCCGGCACCACTTTCAGGTGGGTCCAGTCGGGCTGCCAGTCGATCACGATGTCCAGCCCTGTTTCGGCGGCGCGTACCTCAAACTCGGAAGACGTGAGTATGCCGCCGAGGTAAAGGTCGTCAAAGCCGTTTTGGCGGGCCACTTCCCGCCAGATCGCCACTGTTTTCTTCAGGTCGGGAATGATATGCGTATTATAAAACAGGAAAAAAGGCTTGTTGTTGATCCGGATATACCGCTCGTCGCTGAAAACACGGGTGCATAGATACTGCGCATGGTTCCGGTGGTCTTCTTCCGAATAGTGCTGCTCCATGAGCACTTCCTTATCTTTGCCGTCCCAGCGGCGCGACCAGTTTTCATTGGCCCAGGCCAGCATGAAAGGGAAATCGGGCCGGCCTGAAGCCAGGATCTCATCTACCGGGCGTTCCATCAGCCGCTTGCCGTTAAACCAGTAATGGTAATAGCAAAAGCCGTAAAGGCCGTATTCCCGGGCCAGATCGGCCTGGTCGGCCAGTGATTGCAGCAGGCGCAGGTCATAAAAACCCAGATCAGCTGGCAGGTGAGGCTGGTAATGGCCTTTGAAACGCGGCCGCGCCTTCACCGTGTTGGTCCACTCCGTAAAGCCCTTTCCCCACCAGGCATCGTTTTCGGGGAAAGGATGAAACTGGGGCAAAACCACCGCTAAAGCTCTTAATCTCTTATCGATCTGCACTGTGCTGATTTTCTGATTTGAAGGTGCGAATTTACTATAAAAACCCGGAAATCCGCCCAAAGTAAAGGTATTGAAACCTAAATTTCACTTTCCGCCCAAAAATTCATAATTTTGAAGGGAATCTAAACAAACACGAACAGAATGGCCAAAGCCGCCGAACCAAAGGAAACACCCTTAAACAAACAGTATAACCAGATTAAGGCCAAATATCCCGGCGCCATGCTGCTCTTCCGGGTTGGGGATTTTTATGAGACTTTCGGGGAAGACGCCATCAAAGCTTCGAAGATCCTGGGCATTGTGCTGACCCGGCGGAATAACGGCGGGTCAAACGACGAGCTGGCCGGTTTCCCGCACCATTCGCTGGATACTTACCTGCCCCGGCTGGTGCGTGCCGGGCAGCGGGTGGCCATCTGTGATCAGCTGGAGGACCCGAAGTCGGTAAAGGGAATTGTAAAACGCGGAGTAACCGAACTGGTTACCCCCGGTGTTTCTTTTAATGACAACGTGCTGGATGTACGCCAGAACAATTACCTGGCCTCGGTGCATTTTGCCGGTGATGACCTGTTGGGGGTGGCGTTTCTCGACATCAGTACGGGAGAATTTTTTACCACCGAAGGTACCACGGCCTATGTAGATAAGCTGATCCAGGGCTTTAGCCCGGCAGAAATACTCTACTGCAAAAAACACAGGAAACGGTTTGAGCACATCTTCGGTGAGAAATACAATACCTATACCTTTGAAGACTGGGTATACGCGTATGATTTTTCGTACGAGCTGCTGATCAAGCATTTTAAAACCAGTAACCTGAAAGGGTTTGGCGTGGAAAACCTGCGGGAAGGCATCACGGCCGCCGGGGTGATCCTGCAATACCTGAACGACACCGAGCACCGGGAAATGAGCCATATCAGCCGGCTGAACCGGCTGGATAAGGACCATTACGTGTGGCTCGACCGCTTCACCATCCGCAACCTCGAATTGCTTTTTGCCCAGTACGAAGGCGGCGTTCCGCTGATTGAAGTGCTGGACCAGACCATTACACCCATGGGTGCGCGGCTGCTGCGGAAATGGATGGTGTTGCCCCTGAAAAACAAAGCGCAGATCGAAGAAAGGCTGGATACGGTAGAGTTTTTCCGGAGCGATGATGCCGTGATGCAGTCGCTCATCCAGATTCTGAAGCCTATCGGCGACCTGGAGCGGCTGGTGTCGAAAGTGGCCGTGCGGCGGATCAACCCCCGCGAAATGGTGCAGCTTAAGCGGGCACTGGACCAGATCACGCCCTTAAAGCAGCTGTTAAGCGAAAGTCCGAACAAAGCGCTTGAAAAATATACGGCTCAGCTGAACGACTGCCGTTTCCTGGTCGATAAGATCGCTGCTGAGCTGCGCGAGGATGCACCCACCCAGGTGAACCAGGGGAACATGATCCGGACAGGCGTAGATGAAGCACTCGACGAGCTGCATAAGATCGCCTTTTCCGGGAAAGATTACCTGCTGGATATCCAGACCCGCGAAGCGGAACGCACGGGTATCCCGTCGCTGAAAATTGCCTATAACAAAGTATTCGGCTATTACCTGGAGGTGTCTAACGCCCATAAGGAAAAGGTGCCGCAGGAGTGGATCCGGAAGCAGACGCTGGTCAATGCCGAACGCTACATTACAGAAGAGCTGAAAGTATACGAAGAGAAGATCCTGACCGCCGAGAGTAAAATCAATGAGATCGAGTTCCGGATCTTCAACGACCTGGTCGTAACGGCCGGAGAGTTTGTAACGGCTATCCAGGAGAATGCCCGGGTGATCTCTGCCCTGGATGCCCTCCTGTCTTTTGCCCGTGTAGCCCGGAAAAACGGATACTGCCGCCCGGTGATATCTGAAAACCGGGTGCTGAATATCAAAGAAGGCCGGCATCCGGTCATTGAGCAGCAGCTGCCGCCGGGAGAAACGTATGTGCCGAACGACCTCTATCTCGACGATGACACCCAGCAGATCATTATCATCACCGGTCCGAACATGGCCGGTAAGTCGGCCCTGCTGCGGCAAACCGCGCTGATCGTGCTGATGGCCCAGACGGGTTGCTTTGTGCCGGCGGCATCGGCAGAAGTGGGCCTGGTCGACAAGATATTTACCCGGGTAGGGGCAAACGACAACCTGTCGCGGGGCGAAAGTACCTTTATGGTGGAAATGACCGAAACGGCATCTATCCTGAATAACCTGGGCGACCGCAGCCTGGTGATCATGGATGAAATAGGCCGGGGAACCAGCACCTACGATGGTGTGAGCATTGCCTGGAGCATTGCCGAATACCTGCACAATAACCCGAAGCTGAAGCCCAGAACGCTCTTTGCCACCCATTACCATGAGCTGAATAACCTGGCAAACGACCTGCAGCGCATTAAGAACTACAATGTGTCGGTGAAGGAGCTGAACGGCCGCATCGTATTCCTGCGTAAGCTGAAGGAAGGCGGCAGCGAGCACAGCTTCGGTATCCACGTGGCTCAGCTGGCCGGCATGCCCCAAAGTGTGGTGCTGCGGGCCAACGAGATCCTGCAGGCCCTGGAAAAGAGCGAAGCCAAAGAAAAGAACAAGCAAAAGCTGAGCGATGCGCCGAAAAGTAACTACCAGCTTAACTTTTTTGATCCTGTTGACCCGGTAGGAGAGGAGATCAAAGAACGGATCCGTGAGCTGGATCTGAATACGCTTTCGCCCATAGAGGCACTGCTGAAGCTGAACGAATTACAGAATAAATTGAAAGGATGAACAGGTACCTGTTTTGTGGAATTTGCCTGATGTTAACCGGGCTGACCGCTGCAGCGCAGCACCGGGTACAGGTAGAAGGACTGAAAGAGGAAGTAGAGATTTACCGCGATACCTGGGGGATCAATCATATCTATGCGGCCAACGAGCCGGATCTGTTTTTTGCACAGGGCTACAGTGCCGCAAAAGACCGGCTTTTCCAGTTTGAGCTGTGGCGGCGGCAGGCTACCGGGACGGTCTCCGAGATCCTGGGGCCTTCCGAACGGAAACGGGATATCGGCCTGCGCCTGTTTAAGTACCGGGGCGATATGCAAAAGGAGCTCTCCCATTACCATCCGAACAGTGCGGCCATTATTCAGGCCTATGTAAACGGGGTGAACGCCTGCATTGACGAGGCGAACCGGAATCCGGATACCCTTCCTGTAGAATTTAAAATGCTGGATATCCGGCCTCAGAAATGGACGCCGGAGATAGTCATATCCCGCCACCAGGGATTGCTGGGAAATATAGAAGATGAGCTGAAAACCGGCCGGGCCGTGGCAGCGGCAGGTGCCCGGCAGGTGTCGGATCTCCTGTATTTTCATCCCAGGCAGCCTGATCTCCGCCTGGATCCGTCTATTACACAGGAAATGCTCAGTCACGATATCCTGGAGCTGTACAAAGCCTCGCACCGGCCTCTTACCTTTGGCCCGGAGCACAGCGCTTATGTGGAAAACAGGCGGGAAGACAAAGACGGGAGCAATAACTGGATCGTATCGGGTAGCCGCACGGCCAGCGGATTTCCGCACCTGGCCAATGACCCGCACCGCAGTGTTTCTCTCCCAGCGCTCCGGTATGTGGTGCACCTTTCCGCACCGGGCTGGAATGTGATAGGGGGCGGAGAACCCGTTATCCCGGGCGTTTCTATCGGGCATAACGAGCACGGTGCCTGGGGGCTTACCATTTTTGAAACCGATTTTGAAGACCTGTACGTATATGACCTGAATCCCGGGAAGCTCTCACAATACCAATACAAAGGCCGGTGGGAGGAGATGCAGACCATCCGGGAGGAAATTAAAATAAAGGGCCAGGCTCCTGAAAAGGTGGATCTGCGGTATACCCGGCACGGCCCCGTGGTGTATATCGATACCCTCAATAAAAAAGGATATGCCGTCCGGTGTGCCTGGCTGGAGCCGGGCGGAGCCCCTTACCTGGCCTCGCTGCGGTTTAACCAGGCTGAAAGCTGGGAAGAATTCCGGGAAGCCACGCGCTATTCGCATGTTCCGGCTGAAAACATGATCTGGGCCGACCGGCACGGCGATACCGGCTGGCAGGTAGTGGGTCTTGCACCGGTAAGAAAAAATTTCAGCGGTATGGTGCCTGTACCCGGCGACGGGCGCTTTGAGTGGAGCGGCTACCTGCCCATGCTGGAACGGCCGAATAGCCATAACCCGCCGGAAGGATTCCTGGCCACGGCCAACGAAAACGTAACTCCGCCCGGTTATTCGCATTGGGATGCAGTAGGCTACCTCTGGTCTGACCCTTTCCGGGGTGACAGGATCCGGGAAGTGCTGGCCGCAAAAGATAAAATGACGCTGCAAGACCACCAGGCGCTTCAAACCGATTACTTTTCCCTGCCGGCCAGGGAGCTGGTACCCCTGCTCAGCGGCCTGAAATTCGGAGATTCGCTGACTGAAAATGCACGAAAACACCTGGAAACCTGGGATTACCGCCTGGAGCCTGACGCAGTAGAGGCCGGCATTTATGCCATGTGGGAGCGGAAATTGAGCCAGGAGGCCACGGCTGCGCTTGTACCCGCTGAGCTGAAAGGCCTGGTCAGCCTGCAGCTGAAGAAGCTGATCCAATGGATAAAAGACCCGGAGAGTCCCATTCAGGACAAGACGGCCTTTTTAACGGTTACTTTTGAGAAGGCGATAGCTGAGCTGGTTAAAAAGCTGGGGGATGACCCCGAAAAATGGCAATATGGGCAGGCCACTTACAAGCATATCCGGCTGACGCACCCGTTGAGTGATTTCCTGAGCAGCGAAGAGCAGGAGGCCATGAACCTGAGCCCCCTGCCCCGGGGAGGTAACAGTTACACGCCCAATGCCACAGGAGGAACAGATACGCAGAGGCACGGAGCTACTTTCCGGGTGATTATAGATACGGGTGACTGGGATAAAACCCTGATGACCCTTTCACCGGGACAGTCGGGTGATCCGGCCAGCCCGTTTTACAGCAACCTGTTTAAGAGCTGGGCACAGGATACCTATTTTCCTGCGTATTTCAGCAAAGACAAAGTGGAGGCCCATACGTATGAAAAAACGGTATTGACGAAGAAGAAATAAAAAGGAGGGATAGGGTTTAAATGAGAGAAGTTAGATATTAGTATAAATATCTAACTTTTCTCATTTCTCATCGAGCCGGTCGTACTCGGTCTCTTCAAAATCCTGGAAATCCAGGTCTTCAGGGTGCAATGCGTAATCTTCCATGGTGTTGTTTATTTTGGTTTCACTCTTCAAAGTTGATTTTTAAATGCCCGGTTTCCAAAGAAAGGAGATTAAGGAATTATAAAATCCTGGCCAGCAATTCTTATTTTTACAGGAATAACCAGAAATGTTGTCTCATGAACCGTCTTTTACTCAGCCTTTGTCTTCTCCGTTTTTTCACCGCGCACAGCCAGGTGTACGATCTGCGTACCGAATACCTGACCGCACCACTCGGAATAGACACTCCGCAGCCCCGGCTTTCCTGGAAGCAGAAAGATGAACGCCGCGGAGCCGGGCAAAGCGCTTACCAGGTTTGGCTGGGAAAAGACTCGCTGGCAGTGGCCACCGGAAAGGCGGGTTCTACCGGGAAAATTAATGCTCCGGATAACCGGGTCATTTATACCCGTGAAAACCTGCAGCCCTATACCCGGTATTTCTGGAAAGTGACCGTATGGGATAACCACGGCGGAAGAGTGCAATCACAAGTGGTACACTTTGAGACGGGACATATGCAAATAAGTAACTGGAAAGGGGAGTGGATCAGCGACGGTACAGATATCCGCCTGAAGCCGGCGCCGTATTTCCGGCAGGATTTTGAAACCGGGAAGAAGATCCGGTCGGCCAGGGCATACATAGCGGCCGGCGGGCTTTTTGAGCTGTATATCAATGGGGTTAAGATCGGTGATCATGTGCTGGATCCCAACTACACCCGGTTTGACCGGCGTATTTTATACGTTACACACGATGTTACCGGCGCATTGAAAGCCGGGAAAAATGCTATCGGTGTTTTACTGGGAAACGGCTGGTATAACCACCAGTCTACCGCTGTATGGTATTTTGACCGGGCCCCCTGGCGAAACCGTCCTGCTTTCTGCATGGACCTGAGAATTACCTACGAGGACGGATCGGTAGAAACCGTTTCTTCGGGCCGGTCGTGGAAAACGGCGCTCAGCCCGGTCATCTTCAACAGCATTTATACGGCCGAGCATTACGATGCCCGCAAGGAGATCAGAGGCTGGAACCTCCCGGATTTTGACGACAGCCAATGGAGAAACTCCACATTGAGGTCGGCACCCTCTCAGAATATCGTGTCCCAGGCTTTGACGCCTGTCCGCGCAGTGGAAGAGATCCCGGTGAAAAGCCTGAACAGGATCAGCGATACGGTATATGTTTTTGACCTGGGCAGGAACATTTCAGGGGTGAGCCGGATCACCTTATCGGGTCCGGAAGGAACAGTGATCCGGCTGAAGCATGCGGAACGGCTGTATGACAACGGCCGCCCGGATATGTCGAATATTGATGCCCATTACCGGCCCACCGACGATACCGACCCGTTCCAGACCGATATATTTATCCTGAAAGGGGAGGGAACCGAAAGCTTCATGCCCCGCTTTAACTACAAAGGATTTCAATACGTGGAAGTAACCGCCAGCCGGCCGGTGCAGTTGAACAGCACCAGCCTGAAAGGATATTTCATTCATTCTGATGTGGAACCCGTAGGCCGGATAAGCTCTTCAGACGAAACTCTGAACCGCATCTGGCAGGCTACCAATAACTCGTACCTGTCCAACCTGGTGGGCTATCCTACCGACTGCCCCCAGCGGGAAAAGAACGGGTGGACGGGCGATGCTCACATTGCCAGTGAGACCGGCCTGTATAATTTTGACGGCATCACCGTTTATGAAAAATGGCTGGCCGATCACCGCGACGAGCAGCAGCCTAACGGAGTTCTGCCTTCTATAATTCCTACCGGCGGCTGGGGATACGAGTGGGGCAACGGCCCCGACTGGACCAGCACCATTGCCATCATCCCCTGGAACCTGTACCTGTTTTACGGCGATAAAAAACCCCTGCAGGATAACTATGAAAATATCAGGCGGTACGTAGATCATATTGCAGAGCTATACCCTTCAGGGCTGACCAGCTGGGGGCTGGGCGACTGGATACCGGTGAAATCGAAAGCCCCGGTAGAGCTGACCTCCACCGCGTACTATTATACCGATACCCGGATCCTGGCTCAGGCGGCTGAGCTGCTGGGCCGGGAAGCCGATCACCGGGAATACAATGCCCTGGCCGAAAAGATCCGGAAGGCATTCAATGATAAATACCTTCACCGTGAAACGGGGCTTTACGGCAGCGGCCTGCAAACCGAGCTGGCGGTACCGCTCTTCTGGGGCCTGGTTCCGGAAGAGCTTCGCCGGGAAGTGGCCGATCACCTGGCGCAGCGGGTACAAGCCGACGACATGCAGATGGACGTGGGCCTGCTGGGCACCAAGGCCCTGCTGCAGGCGCTCAGCGATAACGGCCATGAAGAGGTAGCATACGCCCTGGCCACCCGGAAAACGTTCCCTTCCTGGGGCTGGTGGATCGCCAACGGGGCTACCACCCTGTACGAAAACTGGCCCATTGACGCCAAATCCGATATCTCCATGAACCACATTATGTTTGGTGAAATAGGCGCCTGGCTGTTCAAGGCACCGGGCGGCATCAAGCCGGATCCCTGGCAACCCGGCTTCCGGAATGTGATCCTGGAACCCCGTTTTACAGGCGGCCCGGATACTTTCAGTGCAGAGCACAACGGCCGCTACGGCACTATCCGCTCTGCCTGGGAGAAAACTGAAAAAGGCATTACCTACCGGGTGACAATTCCGGCAAATTCTACTGGCACGGTACGGCTGCCGCAGGTTAAAGGGAAGAGTTGGTATAAAGACGGGGTAGTGATGAAAAATTCTGAAGTTCAGGTTCTTTCAGGAGAATATAAATTCGAGAATAAGTAATCAGAGCGTATGCAGGGTATTTCCTGATACCGGTTGTTTGAAAGTTCAACGAATGGCGGGAAGTGAGGGATTACGGGATTGCAACCGGCTTAATTCACTTTCAATTTCCTCTATGCTCGGCAGATTACGTTTGAGGTTTTCAGGAATGGATGATACTATTTCATAAGCCAATATCCCCAATGGCTTATTCAAGTTTTTGAGTGCATATTCAGCAACTATTTTATTCTTTTCCTGGCACAATAGCAACCCGATACCCGGTTGATCATGCTCACCTTTGAGGGTATCATCAATAACGGTCAGGTAAAAGTTCAGTTTTCCGGTATGTTCAGGTTTGAATGGGCCTTTTTTTAACTCAATTACCACGTAAGAACGAAGCTTAATATTATAAAACAGGAGATCTATATAGAAGTCCTGACCGCCCACCTGTAAATGATATTGTTTCCCGACAAAGGCAAAGCCGGCTCCCATTTCCAGCAGGAACCGGGTAATATGTTCGGTGAGTGCATTTTCCAGGTCTTTTTCCTGAAAGTCATCCTGTAAAGTCAGAAAATCAAAAATATAGGGGTCTTTAAAGATTTGCCGGAACAGATCAGAATCTGATTCAGGGATGGTTTTGTTAAAATTATTAATGGTACTGCCTGCTCTTTTATGAAATTTTGACTTTATCTGGTAAGCCAGGATATCCCGTGACCATCCGTTTTCAAGGGTTTTGGTCATATAAAATATTGCGGTTTCAGGATCTTTTATCTTATCCATCAGTAAGATATGGTGGCCCCAGGGAATTTGTGCAGCAGCCTGCTGCACAAATGCAGCATCACGGTAAACCTCGGCAAAGAGGCGCATGTAATGAATATTTCTGTAAGATAGCCCCCTCATATCCGGGAACTCACTGCGTAAATCTGCTGCAAGTTTTTCAATGACTTTAGCACCCCAGCCGGCCTTCCCGGCTTGTTCTGAAACTAATTTTCCGATATTCCAATAGAGAACTAATAATTGGGCATTGGCAGACAGTACTGCCTTTTGACGGGATACTCTGACCTGCTTTTTGATGGCATTGAGTACCGTAATATAGCCGTGTGAATCTGTTAATTGCATGGGATGTAATGTTATGGGATTCAATTATAAATAAAATAGAAGCAATGCCCAAGATTTTTGTACTAAAATTGTGTGTTATGGCTCTGCATTAATAAGTAGGGCATAATAAAAAAGCCCGGTCACCCGGGCTTTTTTTATGCTTCTTTTTCTGTAGTCTGATCTTCCGGTCTGGGGTCGGAAACCTGTGCGGCTTCCGGGTCTTTTTTGTCCAGGAACTCCTGGTAAACCGTTGGCTTATCGAACGGCCTTTCACCGATGATCTCCACCAGGTCGTGCTGGTAAATGATCTCCCTTTCCAGGAGGGCTTTGGCCAGCAGGTCCAGCTGGTGACGTTTTTCAACCAGCAGGTCTTTGGTGGTAGAATACGCCAGGTCGATCAGCTTCTTCACTTCTTCATCGATCAGCTGGGCTGTACTTTCCGAATACGGCTTGGAGAACGAATACTCGTTTTGTCCTTTGGAGTCGTAGTACGAAATGTGGCCCAGCTTATCGTTCATACCGTAAATGGTCACCATGCTGTAGGCCATTTTGGTGATCTTTTCCAGGTCGCTCAGGGCGCCGGTAGAGATTTTGCCGAACACCACTTCTTCAGCGGCACGGCCACCGAGGGCCATACACATTTCGTCAAAAAGCTGTTCGGTACGGTAGAGATACTGCTCTTTCGGCAGGTACTGGGCATAGCCCAGGGCGGCAATGCCCCGGGGCACGATGCTCACTTTTACCAGCGGGTTGGCGTGCTCCAGGAACCAGCCGGCAATGGCGTGCCCGGCTTCGTGGTAGGCCACGATCTCTTTTTCTTCCGGCGATATCAGCTTATTCCGCTTCTCCAATCCACCGATCTCCCGGTCAATGGCATCCTGGAAATCTTTCATCTCCACCTGCTGCTTTCCTCTCCGGGCAGCCAGCAGGGCTGCTTCATTACATACGTTGGCAATTTCAGCCCCGGCAAAACCGGGTGTCTGGGCGGCCAGCTTCTTGGCATCTACTTCTGCAGCGGCTTTTACCGGCTTCAGGTGAACTTTAAAGATGGCTTCACGGCCGTTAATATCGGGTACATCCACAGAGATCTGGCGGTCAAACCGGCCGGGTCTCAGCAGGGCGGCATCCAGCACGTCAGGACGGTTGGTGGCTGCCAGGATGATAATACCGGTATCAGAACCGAAACCGTCCATCTCTACCAGCAGCGAGTTAAGCGTATTTTCACGTTCATCGTTTCCACCCGGCATAGCGCCTTTTCCACGGCTCCGGCCTACGGCGTCGATCTCGTCAATAAAGATGATACACGGTGCTTTTTCTTTGGCCTGCTTGAAGAGGTCACGTACCCGGGCAGCGCCCACACCCACAAACATCTCCACAAAGTCAGAGCCTGAAAGCGAGAAGAACGGCACGCTGGCCTCACCGGCCACGGCTTTGGCCATCAGGGTCTTACCCGTACCCGGAGGGCCCACCAGCAGGGCACCTTTCGGTATTTTACCCCCCAGCTCGGTGTATTTGCCCGGTTTTTTCAGGAATTCCACGATTTCGGTCAGCTCTTCCTTGGCTTCATCGAGGCCGGCAACATCGGCAAACGTTATTTTCACGCGGTTATCGGCATCAAACAGGGCGGCTTTCGACTTGCCGATATTGAATATGGCACCGCCGGGACCACCGCCTGACATCCGGCTCATCAGGAAATACATGAGACCGAAAAGGAACAGCCACGGGAACAAAGAGAGGAAGATCTGCATGTAATCGCTTCTTTCCACCGACTCGGGGTAAAGCTTGCTCTTGTAGTCGTCAGGCAGGTTGCTTTCTTTCAGGAAAGTTGTAAAGCTGCTCATGAACGAATCATCCGAAACCACGCTCATTTCCAGGTGCGGCCCTTTGGAAAACTTGGCATTGCCCAGCTTGCTCCGGTACGCAGGATTGTTGAGGCCCTTCTGGTTGAGTGAGATCTCCACCATTTTTTTCCCTTTTACGATAGCCAGGGCTTCCACTTCCTGGTTAGTGACCATTTCCTCGAACGTTTTATAAGGAACGGTAGGAAGCGCACTTTTGGAATTGAAGAAGAGCAGGCCCATAATGGCAAGAATAAGCGTGGCTACCATCCAGCCCTGCATACCGCCCGGCGGGGTAGGGTTGATCTTCTTCCGTGGTGAATTGGGCTGGCTTTTATTATTATCGTCAGACATAATTTACTTCGTTAAAATTTTGGTACATTGTTATTGGAGGGGTACTTTCGAAGGCACCAGGGTATCTCCGTAATAAGAGAAATCGGCGTCGCCCCAAAGGCTTTCCAGGTCGTAAAACTCCCGGCGGTCTTTCCTGAATATATGAACTACCACGTTCACGTAATCCAGCAGGATCCATTCCCTGTTGGAGAAACCCTCTTTATGCCAGGGAAGTTCCTGGGAAGATTTGAAGACCTCTTCATCTACAGAATCAGCAATAGCTCCGATCTGGGTGTCGGACCCGCCGGAGCATATAACAAAAAAGTCGGTTATGGCACCGGGTACCTTTCTTAAATCCAGTTTAACAATATCAAATCCCTTCTTTTCCTGTATTCCGTTTATTATTAGATCACATAAGGCCTCACTTGAAAACTTTTTCTTCATTCAAAAATCTTAATTGTTAATTTTGGAGCCGGGAAACCAGACCCCTTTTACTCAAAACGCTAAATTAATTTATTTTGCTCAAACTTCAGCCCAAAAGTTTATTTGTCGGTCAAAAACAAATTTATCTGCCACATTGTCATTCTACCAATGACGTAGCTTCCGGATTAAGCCAGAACGGTACTTTTACTGACGGCACCCTGGTGATCACAGACTACCAGAGCAAGGGCCGCGGACAGCGGGGTACCCAATGGGAGGGTGAGCCGGGTAAAAACCTAATGATGAGCCTCCTGCTCGATACCTCGTTTCTCGATGTGGCCCGCCAGTTTGACCTCAGTCTATGTGCAGCCCTGGGAGTGCATGCGGCTTTACGGTCTGCCGGCCTGGCCAATGCCCGGGTAAAATGGCCTAATGACCTGTATGCCGGCAACCGGAAGATCGGCGGTATCCTGATTGAGAATATCCTGCGGGAGTCGCGCCTGAGATCGTCGGTGGTGGGTATTGGCATTAATATCAGCCAGAATACATTCGGCAACCTGCAGGCTTCTTCCCTGAGCCTGGAGGGTTGCACCGTTGACCGGGATACCCTGGCCGAACAGGTATGCTTTTATTTTGAACAGTATTACCTGCGGCTTCAGCAGGGAGACGACCTGCGCCGGGAATACCTGCCGGTTTTACTGGGTCTCAATGAAGAGCGGGAGTATATTTCCGGCGATACGAAATTTACGGGCATTATCCGCGGTATTTCAGAGACCGGCCAGCTGATCGTGGAGTCTGAACTTCCCAGGAAAAATTTTGATATTAAGGAAATATCCTTTTGTTTTTAGAGAAAATCGGCCCGGTTAGCAGGCTGAGCAATATTTTTGTGTAATATTGGCCAATCCTTAAGCAGTTAAATAGTGAAAATTGAAAAGATGATGTCCAACGTGGAAAAGCACAGGCTTTTGGAACGGAGTGACAACAAAGGTTGGAAAAAGTGGGGGCCTTACCTGTCAGAACGGCAGTGGGGAACGGTTAGAGAAGATTACAGCCGCAACGGCGATGCATGGAATTATGTAAGCCATGATCTCTCCCGTTCACGGGCTTACCGCTGGGGAGAGGACGGCATAGGAGGGATTTCCGACAACAAACAGCACATATGCCTGGCATTTGCCTTCTGGAACCACAAAGACCCGATTTTAAAGGAGCGGCTTTTCGGGCTTACCAATAACGAGGCGAACCACGGAGAAGACGTCAAGGAGCTGTACTATTACCTCGACAGCACCCCGACCCATTCGTATATGAAGATGCTGTACAAGTATCCTATGGCGGTTTTCCCTTACGATATCCTGAAAGCTGAAAACCGGAAAAGGGGGCGCCGCGAAGACGAATTTGAGCTGGTAGACACGGGCGTTTTCGATAAAAACGAATATTTCGATATTTTCATAGAATACGCCAAAGCCGAAAAAGACGATATCTGTATTAAAATCACAGCCCATAACCGGAGCACCAGGGCGGCGCCGTTGACCCTGCTGCCTACCCTCTGGTTCAGGAATACCTGGTCATGGGGATACAAGGAATTTGAGAAAAAACCTATCCTGACCGGTATATCCAACAGCCAGGTAGAAGTATATCACCAGTATTTCAGCCGGATGAAGCTGTATTGCAAAGAAGCCGATGAACTGATCTTTACCGAGAACAATACGAACAATAAGCGGGTATACGGAACGCCAAACGAGACGCCCTATGTCAAAGATGCCTTTCACGAGTATATCATCCGGGATGCCAGGGAAGCGGTCAATCCCAACAAGATAGGAACAAAAGTGGCCGCCCGTTACAAACGCATGGTGAAAGCCGGCGGATCAACTACGGTTTGCCTCCGGTTTACCACCAAAACCATGCTGCATAACCCGTTTGAAGATTTTGACCAGGTCTTTGAAGACCGGAAGAAAGACGCCGAAGATTTCTACGGAATATTGCAGGAAGAAGTAAAAGACAAAGAGCTCAGGAACATTCAGCGCCAGGCTTTTGCCGGTATGCTGTGGAGCAAGCAGTTTTACTATTACAACATCAATCAATGGCTGAAAGGGGATCCCAAAATGCCTTTTGATTTCAGGGGACGCGATTACGAAAGGAATGCCAGCTGGCATCACGCCTATATGGCCAATATCCTTTCTATGCCCGATAAATGGGAATACCCCTGGTTTGCTGCCTGGGACCTGGCCTTTCATACAGTTACCCTGGCCAAGGTAGACCCTGACTTTGCCAAACGGCAGCTGTCGGTGGTGTTGCGCGAGTACTACATGCACCCTAACGGGCAGATCCCGGCCTACGAATGGAACTTTTCGGATGTGAACCCGCCCGTGCACGCATGGGCCACCCTGCAGGTGTACGAGCACGATAAGCGGATGAACAATGGCAAAGGCGACATCGTGTTCCTGGAAAGGGTTTTTCATAAGCTCCTGCTGAACTTCACCTGGTGGGTGAACCAGAAAGACGATGATGGCAATAACATTTTCGGCGGCGGCTTCCTGGGCCTGGATAATATCGGGGTGTTTGACCGGAACGCGCAGATTCCCGGTGTGAAGCTGCAGCAGGCCGATGCCACCGGCTGGATGGCCATCTATACGCTCAATATGCTGCGCATAGCCATGGAAATAGCCATTGAAAGACCGGCTTACCAGGATATGGCTTCCAAATTCTTTGAGCACTTCCTGCACATTGCAGCAGCCATCAACACCCCGATGGACAAATCGGGTCTCGGCCTGTGGGACGAAGACGACCAGTTTTATTACGATAAAATCTTCTCCAACGATAACCGTACGCTCTTCCTGAAGATCCGCTCGCTGGTGGGGCTGATCCCCTTGTGCGCGGTAGAGGTCATTGATGACGAGATGCTCGAAAAGCTGCCCGATTTCAAGCGCCGGCTCGAATGGATCCTGGCCAACCGGGCCGACCTGGCCGCCCTGATCTCGCGGTGGTATGAACCCGGTAAGGGAGAAACCCACCTGCTGTCGCTGCTGCGGGGGCACCGGATGAAGATGGTCTTTAAGCGGCTCTTTGACGAAACCGAGTTCCTGTCGGATTACGGCATACGCTCATTGTCGAAATATCACCTGGAGAATCCCTACCATTTCAACCTCCATGGTGAGCGGCTGACGGTAACCTATACCCCCGGAGAATCCGACCTTTCTATCATGGGAGGGAACTCCAACTGGCGTGGCCCGATCTGGTTCCCGCTGAATTACCTCATCATTGATTCCCTGCACAAATATTCGGAATATTACGGGGAGCATTATGAGGTGGAGTACCCCACGGACTCGGGGGAAATCATTACCCTTAAAGAGGCGGCCTTCCAGATATCGGAACGGCTGATCGACCTGTTCCGCGATAAAAACGGGCACCGGCCGTACAACGGCGGGGTGGAACTCTTTGACAAAGACAAAAACTTTACCCCGTATTACCTGTACAACGAGTATTTTCACGGTGACACCGGCAAAGGGCTGGGAACCTCTCATCAGACCGGTTGGACCGGCCTGGTGGCTGACCTGATCCAGGAGGTTTCAGAAAAAAGGAACGGGAAAGACCGGAAGAGCTGAGAGCCTTCCGGTAATTGTTTTATTTCCAGCCTCCGCCCAGCTATGCAATACCTGGAACAGCAGGTAAAGGAGCGGGATGATAAACAGCCCCAGCAAGATCCCGAAGAGCATGCCCCCGGCGGCACTGATGCTGACCGATTTATTGCCGATGGCAGAAGGCCCTACCGAAACCATCAGCGGGATAAGCCCCGCCACAAAAGCCAGCGAGGTCATGATAATGGGCCTTAGCCGGAGCCTTGCGGCGGTCAGGGCGGCTTCAAGGGCTGTGGCACCCTGCTTGCGACTCTGTATGCCGTATTCCACGATCAGGATGGCATTTTTAGCCAGCAGCCCGATCAGCATGATCAGCCCCACCTGCACATAAATGTTGTTTTCCAGCCCGGCCAGGTTGATGAAAGCAAATACGCCCAGGATACCCGTGGGAATAGACAGCAATACAGCCAGCGGAATGATATAGTTTTCGTATTGAGCGGATAACAAAAAGTAAACGAAAATGATGCTCAGGGCAAAGATCAGGGCCGTTTGCGAGCCGGCTCCCTTCTCTTCCAGGCTGATGCCCGTCCACTCGTAGTTGTAGCTGGCCGGTATTTTCTGAGCCGCCAGCTTTTCAACCGCCGCAATGGCATCACCGGAGCTGTATCCCGGTGCGGGCGAAGCCTTGATGCTGATGCCGTTAAACAGGTTATAACGGGTGACTATCTCGGGCCCGAACACCCGGTTTACCCGGATCAGCGTATTGATCGGGATCATTTCCCCCTTATTGTTCTTTACACCCAGGGCCTTGGCTTTCAGGTAATCAATGGTGATTTCGTATTGGGGGAAATCGGCTTTAAACGAAGTAAAGGCGTTTTTAATCTGGGGAAGCCGGTTCATTTCCCGGATAAACTCGTCAGCCACCTGGCTGAAATTCGAAAACTCCCCGCCCAGCCGGTCATGCAGCACCAGCTCAATCCCGTCAAAGTCACCAAAACCCTGAACGGTAGGCCGGACAAATACCGAGATCCGGGCATCGGTAACCGTACCCAGCTGTTTGCGGAGGTCGTCAATCACCCGGTGGATAGACTGTCTTTCGGCAATGGGCCTGAGGTTGATGTACCCCATTCCGAACGAAGGACTGGTTGAGCCGTCAATCACGTTATAGCCTGAAATACTGTTCACCGATGCCACGGCAGCATGCTTCTGAATGATGCGGTCGGCCTGGGTGATGGCTTCGGTGGTCCGGTTCAGCGAAGAGCCCGAGGGCATGGCCAGGGAGTAGGTCAGGAAGCTGTCGTCTTCTGTAGGGATGAACGACCGGGGTGTTACGGCAAACAAAAGATACGTGAGAAGGAACACCACGGCCAGCCCGAGCAGGCTCATTTTTTTATGGGCGGTGGTCCACCGCACAATCCCGGTATACCGGTCGGTAAAGGCCTCAAAACCGTAGTTAAAGCTTTTGAACAGGCGGTCTCTGTAGCGGGCAAATGTGCTTTTGCCTTCGGTGTCTTCGTCGGCAGGCCTGAGCAGCAGCGAGCACAGCACGGGGCTGAGCGTAAGCGCATTAATGGTCGAAATGAATACGGCTGCTACAAGCGTGTAGGCAAACTGGCGGTAAAACAGGCCTACGGGGCTTTCAAGGAAGCCCACCGGCAGAAACACCGCGGCCATCACCAGGGTAATGGAAATCAGCGCCTTTGAGATCTCGTTCATGGCTTCTACCGTGGCCGGGTAGGTCTTCATCTTTTTGCTGTGCATTTTATGATACACCGCCTCCACCACCACAATGGCGTCATCTACCACGATACCGATAGACAGCACCAGGGCAAACATGGTGAGCACATTGATGGGAAAGCCCATCAGGTCGAGGAAAAAGAACGTTCCGATAAGAGAAACCGGGATAGCAACGGCCGGGATAAGCGTAGCCCGGTAATTCTGCAGGAAGATAAAAACCGTGATAAAAACCAGGATAAAGGCTTCAAACAGGGTTTTGATCACCTGGTGGATGGATTCGTCGATCTGTTCACGGACACTGTAGGAAATATCGTAGGAAATGCCTTCAGGAAACAGCCGGGCGGTGTTTTCCAGCACCTCCCGTACTTTCTGGTCGATGACCTTGGCGTTGGAGTTGTTGGTTTGCGACACGTTGATGGTGATACCCGGCCGGGCGTTGACCTTGTTGTCGCTGCCGTAGTTGGAAGAGCCGAACTCTACCCGGGCCACGTCTTTAAGGTACAGCACAGAGCCGTCCTGGTTGGTGCGTATGGGTATGCACTCGTGTTCTTCGGGCTCGCTGAAACGCCCCTTGTGCTTCAGAACCGCCTCGAAAACCTCGTAAGAGGCCTCTCCGAATTTACCGGGGGCAGCTTCAAAGTTCTGTTGCCGAATGGCGCTGATCACCTCCTGCGGAATAAGCCCGTAAACGGCCAGCTTCTCCGGGTTAAGCCAGATCCGCATGGAATAGTCGCGCCCGCCGAGAAGCGTGGCCTGCGCTACGCCTTCCACCCGCAGGATCTCCCGGATAACGTTGATCCGGGCATAGGCCTGCAGAAAAGTTTCGTCGTAGGGGCCATCGGCCTTATCGCTGAAGATATTGATGGTCATGATGCTCCCACTCTGTCTTTTGACCACGGAGATCCCCGCTTCATTTACTTCGGCCGGTATCTGGTTAACCGCCTGCGAAATGCTGTTCTGAACATTGACAGCGGCAATATCGGGATCGGTGCCCGGCTTGAAAAAAACAGAGATGGAGCCCGAGCCCGAGTTATTTGCGCTCGACTTGATGTAGGTCATATTCTCCACCCCGTTCACCGCCTCTTCCAGCGGCAGGAGCACCGACTTGGCGACGGTTTCGGCGTTACCACCGGGATAGGATACGCTGATGCTTACACTGGGAGGCGCAATATCCGGGAAGCGGGTCACCGGCAGGCGCGTAATAGAGATCAGTCCGGAGATCAGGATCAGCAATGAAATGACAGAAGCGAGCACCGGCCTGCTTAAAATGTATTTAAACATAAAAATGCGTTTATCTGGTTTTCTGGCTAAGAATCTGGGTTTCGGTCATAGGGCTTAGCTTAATGCCTTCTGTTAATTTGTCGAGTCCCGAAGTCACAATCCGGTCTCCCTCTTTCAGGTTATGGTCTGCTACGATGTAGTTTTTGCCTGATTTTCCTTCGATAGTGATCAGCACCCGTTCTACGGTATTATCGCTTTTCAGCCGGAAAACAAAGGTCCTGTCCTGGATCACCGAGGTGGCTACCTGCGGCATCAGCAGCACATTGGGGTGCAGCTGTTCCATGAGGATCTTCCCGGTATTTCCCGACCGCAGCAGCTTGCCGGGGTTAGAGAAAGTGGCCCGCAGCGATATGGCCCCGGTTGAACGGTTCACCTGGCCGGCATCGGCATCCATACGCCCCGGCAGCTCATAAACCGAACCGTCGGCCAGCACCAGCTTTACATTGGGGTTGATCTTTTTGGCTGTTGAATCCTGGCTCATCTTTTTGAAGAAAAGATAATCCGACTCACTCATCGTAAAGTAAACGTATACCTCTTCTATGTCTGACAGCACGGTGATGGGCTGGCTGTCGTTTTTGGCCACCAGGTTGCCGATACGCTTCGGAATACGCCCGATATACCCGTTTACAGGAGCTTTTATGGTGGTGAAGCCCATGTTGATGCGGGCGGTGGCCTCCTGGGCCTGGGCGCGCGCCAGCGAGGCCTTGGCCACCTCGTAATTCGACTGGGCGGTTTTCAGCTGCACGTCAGAAATAACTTCGTTATCCACCAGGGGCTGCAGGCGGGTCAGCTCGATCTGGGCCGTTTGCAGCCGGGCCTTTTCCACTTCCACATTGGCCCGGGCATTTTTCACTTCGCCAGTCCGGGGTCTTCTTTTTCTTCTTCTTTACATCCGGTAAACAGGAAGGCTAAGCCGCTGATCAGCCATAAGATCTTTACGATTTCTTTCATTATCCTTGTCGTTTTGAAATTACTGCAGGAGGGGGATTTCCCGGTGTATGTAGCGCAATGAATGATTTATAACAGGTTCAGTTCAGGCCGGCCCCTCCGGGTTTATTGTCATGCAAAGTAAAAGCATTTGTAGTGCCCGGGGAAGCTTTTTAAAGGCCTGAGCACCAGATTTAATTGAATTTTACTTGAAGTTAAAATAAGCTTAAAAAGAAAAAAGGCGCTACAGCCCGGCTTTTGCAGACTAATTCTGCCGGATATTGTGTAATCTCGGATTTTGAGAATAATTTTGCCCTCTGAACTTTGCAGTGATGATTCAGATAACAAGAAGAGAGACATTTAACGCGGCGCACAGGCTGTATAACCCGCGGTGGTCGGAGGAGAAGAATTTCGGGGTTTTCGGGCCCTGTTCACGGGTTCACGGGCATAACTGGGAGCTCTTTGTAACGGTAGAAGGAGAAGTGAGCGAGGAAACCGGCTTTGTGATCGATCTCAAAGCGCTCAGCCGGACCATGCGCGAAGAGGTCATTTCAAAAGTAGATCACACCTATCTGAATGAAGATGTGGAATTCCTGAAGGGGAAGCTCCCCACTACCGAGAATTTTGCCATGGCCGTATGGAAAATTTTGCAACCCGTGCTCCGGGAAAAATACGGTGTTGAGCTGTACCGGATCAAGCTGACGGAAACCGCCAACCATTTTGTAGAATATTTTGGGAAATGAAATATTTTATCGTAGCCGGAGAAAGATCGGGCGACCTGCACGCAGGTAACCTGGCGGCCGCCATGCGGCAGCTTGACCCGGCTGTGGAGCTGCGCGGCTGGGGCGGGGAAAAGATGCGGGGGGCCGGTGTACAGATACTGCAGCGCTACGAGGAGCTGGCCTTTATGGGCTTTTGGGAAGTGCTGAAAAACCTGGGAAAGATCAGGGGCTTCATGCGCCTGGCACAGCAGCAGATTGAAGCCTTCAGCCCCGATGCGCTGATCCTGGTAGACTATGCCGGCTTTAACCTCCGGCTGGCCAGGTGGGCCAAAGCCCGGGGCATACGCGTCTTTTATTACATTGCGCCCAAGGCCTGGGCCTGGAACAAAAGCCGTGTGCACCAGCTGCGGAAATACACCGATCTTACGCTGGCCATTTTCCCTTTTGAAGTGCCTTTTTTTGAACAATACGGTGTACCCGTAAAATATGTGGGTAACCCGCTTTTTGACGAGATCCGGCAGTTCAGGCCCGATCCCGCTTTCCTGGCTGACCGGGGAAGCAAACCGGTGGTTGCGCTGCTGCCGGGCAGCCGGAAACAGGAGATTGAGGCCATGCTGAAAACCATGGCTGAACTGACCCGCACCCTGCCGGAGTATCAGTGGGTGATTGCCGGGATCTCCACCTTCCCGCGCGCATTCTATACTTCGCAGGGAGGAACATTTCAGCTGGTGTTTGACCGCACCTACGACCTGCTTTCCGTAGCCGATGCCGCCGTGGTGACCTCCGGTACTGCTACCCTGGAAACCGCCCTGTTCCGGGTGCCGGAAGTGGTGGTGTATAAAACCAGTGCGCTTACCTATGCCATTGCCCGCCTGCTGGTGAAGATCCGTTTTATTTCACTGGTGAACCTGGTGGCGGATAAGGAAGTGGTGAAAGAGCTTATACAGGGAGAATACACGACGGAAAACACCGGAAATGAGCTGAAAAAGCTGCTTTCGGATAATAAATTCCGGGAAAGGCAGTTAAATGAGTATAAAATCCTGACGGAAACGCTGGGAGACCGTGAAGCCTCGAAAACCGCGGCACACACTATTTTAAACTTTTAAATACATGAAAAAGATCACGCTCGTATGTATATTGTTTTTAACGGCCCTGGCCTGTAAGAAAGACGATCCGGAAACTCAGGGAACGCCCATGGAAAGGCTGGCCGGTACGGAGTCGAAAAAGTGGAAGCTGAGCTTTGCCGAAGCCAGGGATAAGGAGGGGGCCTCTGTTTCGTTAATGGCGCTCTACGAATGCTGGGCAGATAATTTGTTAACACTTTATAGCAACGGAACCTATACCTTGGAGGATACCGATAAAAAATGTTCAAACTTTGAGGATATATCTTCTTCATGGACACTTTCAGAAAACGCGGATCAGATTAAGCTGGCCAACTTCACGATTGCCGGCCAGGCTTTTGAAAACCTGACCCTGGAAGTGAAAGAGATCAAAAAGTCTTCTTTTTCCGGGATAGCCCGGAATGTTACCTACGGAACCCTTGTGGCGGATGAAGTAGAGCTGCGTTTTAAGGTATCCGATTAAGTTTTTTCATTCTCCGAAACATATTTGCAGGTTTGCGTGTTAAGTTATAGTAATGGTATGCATTTATGAGTAAAGATACAGATATACTGGAGGAAATCACCTCCTCGGAATATAAATACGGGTTTTATACAGACATCGAGGCCGATGAGGCGCCTCCGGGTCTGAGCGAAGACATCGTACGGTTCATTTCAGCCAAAAAGAATGAGCCGGAGTGGATGCTGGAATGGAGGCTCAAAGCCTACAACGAATGGTTAAAAATGACCGAGCCGGCCTGGGCCAACGTAACGTATGAAAAGCCTGATTTCCAGGCTATCAAATACTACTCGGCCCCCAAGCAGCAGAAAAAGCTGAACAGCCTGGATGAGGTGGATCCCGAGCTGCGGAAGACCTTTGAAAAGCTGGGTATTTCACTCAGCGAGCAGAAGCGTATTTCAGGTGTGGCGGTAGATGCGGTGATTGACTCCGTATCGGTAGCCACTACTTTCCGCGCCGAGCTGATGGAAAAAGGCATTATTTTCTGCTCTATTTCTGAGGCTATCCAGGAGCATCCCGAGCTGGTGAAGAAATACCTGGGCTCGGTGGTTCCGGTGAAAGACAATTTTTATGCGGCCCTGAATTCCGCCGTTTTTTCTGACGGTTCGTTCTGCTACATTCCGAAAGGAGTAAGATGCCCTATGGAGCTGTCTACCTACTTCCGGATCAATGCTGCCGGTACCGGGCAGTTTGAGCGTACCCTGATCATTGCCGATGAGGGAGCCTATGTCAGCTACCTGGAAGGGTGTACAGCCCCCAGCCGGGATGAAAACCAGCTTCACGCGGCTGTAGTAGAGATATTTGCCCACGAGAATGCGGAAGTAAAATACTCTACCGTGCAAAACTGGTATCCCGGAGATAAAGAAGGAAAAGGCGGTGTCTTTAACTTTGTAACCAAAAGAGGCCTGTGCTTCGGAAATAACTCCAAGATCTCCTGGACCCAGGTAGAAACCGGTTCGGCCGTGACCTGGAAATACCCGTCGGTTATCCTGAGAGGAGACCACTCTATCGGTGAATTTTACTCCGTGGCAGTGACCAATAACTTCCAGCAGGCGGATACGGGTACAAAGATGATCCATATCGGTAAAAACACCCGGAGCCGGATCGTTTCCAAAGGTATTTCAGCCGGAAGAAGCCAGAACTCCTACCGGGGGCTGGTAGAAATATCGAAGCGGGCCGATAACGCCCGTAACTTCTCACAGTGTGATTCCATGTTGCTGGGCGACCGTTGCGGAGCGCATACTTTCCCGTACATTGAATGCAATAACCCAACAGCCAACGTGGAGCACGAAGCGACTACCTCTAAAATCGGGGAAGATCAGCTGTTCTACTGCAACCAGCGGGGAATTGATACCGAAACGGCTGTAGCCCTCATTATCAACGGTTACGCCAAGGAAGTGCTGAACCAGCTTCCTATGGAATTTGCCGTAGAGGCGCAGAAGCTGCTGGCGGTGTCGCTGGAGGGCTCTGTGGGGTAAAAAAGAATCGTATTTTTGCTAAGGTCTGCTTTTAGTAGACCTTTTTTTATAGGAAAAATTAATATGGCAGCAAAGAAGAAAACTACACTCCTCGGCTCAGTAAAGCAATTGTTCGTAAAAGTAATTTTTTATTTCTTTGTTTTTTCCATTGGCGGGGTGATCCTGCTTAAATTTCTGCCTGTCCCGTTTACCATGACCATGATTGACCGGAAAGTGAAGTCGCTTTTCCGGGGACAGGACTCGGAGATCCATTACAAATGGCGCTCATATAACGAGATTTCACGGGAGATGCACCTGGCCGCCGTAGCGGCAGAAGACCAGAACTTTCCTAACCACTGGGGCTTTGATTTCAAGGCCCTTGAAAAAGCCTATGTCAATAACCAGAAAGGGAAAAAAGTGCGGGGAGCCAGCACCATCAGCCAGCAGGTGGCCAAAAATGTCTTCCTGTGGCAGGGCAGAAGCTACTTCCGGAAGGCGCTGGAGTTTTACTTCACCGGCCTGATCGAGCTGATCTGGGGCAAGCGGCGCATCCTGGAAGTCTATGTGAATGTAGCAGAAATGGGGAAAAATACATTCGGGGCGGAAGCTTCGGCACAACGCATATTTAAAAAACCGGCCAAAAACCTGACCCGGGCAGAAGCAGCCCGCCTGGCGGCAGTATTGCCCAGCCCGAACAAATGGTCAGCCGCTAAACCTGGTCCCTACGTAGCACGGCGCACGGCCGTTATTCAACGGTACATGCAGGCATTGGGGGGAGTGAAGTACATTGCAGATCTGAGGAGGTTTTGAATACACGCATCAGGCATATCGGGCCCGTCATTTTTCTTTTAGGTTTCCTGCTTTACGGGCACCTGCACGCCCAGGAAAGGCAGATCCGTATAGCTGTACGCGACTCGGCCACCGGCGAGCCGTTGATCGGTGCCGTTATCTGGGCGGGTAAGGCATTGGGGCAAACCAACGGGGAGGGCATTTTTACGGCCACCCTGGGCAGCAGCGCCCGTACGCTTCGAATCACTTCCGTAGGGTATGATACCCGGATCTACCGCCTGGAAGAGGTGGGCGATACCCTCGATGTACAAATGCAGGCCGGCTTTACCCACCTGCAGGAAGTGAAAGTAAAAAAGCGCCGATACCGGAACAAGGGAAACCCGGCGGTAGAGCTCATCCGGAATGTGATAGCAAATAAGTCGCTTAACCGCAACCCGGGATACGCCTGGTACAAAGAGCATGAGAAAGTACGGATCGGGCTGGTCAACCGGCGCGAAAGGCTGCTGAAGCACCCGGTGGTTCGTTTATTTCCGGCACTCGAACAGAATTTTGACTCCCTGCGGGTAGAAGGGCGCATTTTTCTGCCGCTTTATGTGCAGGAGCTGCTGAACGAATATCATACCGATTCAGGGCAGACGGTCAAAAAAGTACTGGAAGAAAAGGCGGTTTCACTCGATGAAAGCATTTTTGATAACGAAGGCATCCGCATGTACATAGCCCACGCCTACCAGCCTTTTGATATCTATGAAAATAACATGATGCTGATTACCAACCAGTTTGTGAGCCCCATAGCTGACCTGGCACCGGCATTTTATATGTACGATATTATCGATACCGTGCAGGTAAGGGAGAAACGGCTGGTGAAGCTGCTGTTTACCCCGCGCAATTCTACCGATTTCCTGTTTTGGGGCGATATGCGGGTTGACCTCGATACCTACGCGGTTACGGAAATTAACCTGCGTATCGGGAAAGGCATTAACCTGAATTGGGTGCGTAACCTGGAAATTACCCAGCGCTTTAACCGGAACAGCGAGGGAAGGTATAACCTGGCGGTCAGCAATATGGCCATGGAGTTTTCGGTTGCACCGAAGAGCCGGGAGTCGATCCTGACCGAACGGCTGGTCACTTATTATGACTACCGGAACACCCGGCCGGAGGCGGCAGCTCCCTTAACACCTGTCAGGAAGGGTATGCAGGAAGATATCGGCGAGCCATCGGATTACGATCATAAAATTTACCGGATGCTCGACAGCCTGAAAGAAACCCGCCGGTTCAAAACCGTTTCTGCGCTGATCGGACTGGCGGCCTATGGCTATTTCAACACCGGTAAATATTTTGAAATGGGGCCCGCCTCGGCTTTTGTAGGCCATAACCAGCTGGAGGGCTTCCGGCTAAGGCTGGGAGGCCGGACCATGCCCGCCTTCAGCAACCGTATTTTCCTGGAAGGGTTCGGTGCGTATGGCTTTGATGACCGGAAATGGAAATACAATGCTACCGTTACCTATTCTTTTACCGGCAAAAACAAGTACGTTTTCCCCATGAAAAACATCATGGCGGGTTACCGGAACGACATTGAGATACCCGGAAATAATCTGCGGTATACGGCAGACTACAGCTTCCTGCTGAATATTCCGCGCGGAGAAGTGAACAAGTGGGTATACTACAAACGGTTTACACTGCGGTATGTACAGGAATTTGAAAACCGGCTGTCGTACCGGCTGGGCTTTGAGCACACCGTTCAGAATCCTGCAGGATCGCTGAATTATCTTAAAGAAGGCACGGAGATCACTAATTTTACCACCTCCGAAATAAAGGGCGAATTCAGGTATGCGCCGCACGAGCGGTTTTACCAGGGAAAAACCAACCGGTCGAGCCTGGTCACCCAATACCCTGTGTTTACGTTACGGGGTGCCTGGGGCCTCAGCGGACTGTACGGCAGTAAGTACGATTACCGGAAGCTGAGCCTGAATATCGATAAGCGCTTCCTGCTTTCGCCGCTGGGCTATATGGAAACCACGCTGGAGGCTGGAGCTACCTTCGGAAAAAACCTCCCGTTTCCCCTGCTCGATATCATGCGGGCCAACCAGACCTACACCTTCCAGCAGGCTTCGTATAATATGATGAATTTTATGGAATTCGTAGCAGACCGTTTTGTGGCGTTACGGCTCGAACATAATTTTAACGGTGCTGTGCTGAATAAAATACCCCTGGTATCGCGGCTGAAGTTGCGGGAATTTGCCACGTTCAAAATCCTGTACGGAGGACTGCAGGCACAGAACCGGCCCGGTACGGGTACCGGCATATTTGCCTTTCCCACCGATGCGGAAGGCCGGCCGGCCATGTTTAGCCTGAACGAAAAGCCGTATATGGAAGGCAGCCTCGGGATAGGCAATATCCTGAAGTTTTTCCGGGTGGATGTGGTCAAACGGTTTACGTACCTGGATCACCCTGGAGTAACGGGCGTGGGTATCCGGGTCCGCGCCGACATGGATTTTTAGGGCCCCAATGGCTACAGGTATCCACAGATAAAAAACGGAATATCATTATGACAACCCTTTGAACTTCCGGAAAATAGCCGTCAACCTATCCATACTAACCACGAATCCAACCTAACCACGAACCCAACCTAACCACGAACCCAACCTAACCACGAATCCAACCTAACCACGAATCCAACCTAACCACGAAGTGGTGTCATGATTATAGCTATTTGCGGTCAATAGCCATCATCTTCGGAATAAAGAAAGAGATGAGACCCAGTAAGGCTATTCCGCCACCCAGCAGCACGAAAGTCTGGTTAATGCCCAGGTGGTCGGCAAAGATGCCTATGCCCAGCAAGCCGATGATTGAAGGGAACAGCGAAATGCTGCCGAACATGGCAAATACCCGGCCTAGCACTTCCGGTTCGATCTTTTCCTGGATAATGGTATTGAAGCTGGCATAATACACCGACGAAGCAATGCCGCCGATCCCGGTGAGAACCACGAACAAAATAAATTGGGAAGACGGAAGCAGTCCTGAAAACGCCAGGGCCAGCCCCAGTCCCAGGTAGGTGATATTGACCAGGGCTACCTTGTTCATCCCGGTATTGGAAATGCCCAGGAAACCTCCGCCCACCAGCATTCCCACTCCCCAGATCACTTCTATTATGCTTACTTCAAATTTTCCTCCTTCGAAATGACGAAGGGTCATGAGCGGGAACAGGATGGCAATCGGCATGATGAACAGGGTAACCAGGATGGAAAACAGGAAGAGCAGCCCCATACCCGACTTGGAAACCACCGCTTTGATGCCTTCCCTGACCTGGAAAAATACACTTTCAGCGTGCTCTGCTGTTTTTTCGGGGTTGGGAATAGCGATAAACACCAGCGATATAATGGCCACGGCTGCACCTAAAACGTCAAACAAAAGTACGTACTCAATATCGAGGTAAGTGATGGCCAGGGCGCCCAGGGCCGGCCCGCCGATGGTAGAAACCGACTGGATGGTCTGGTTAATACCCGAAATCCGCAGCAGCTGGTCTTCCGGGGCCAGGAGGGGGATTGACGCCTGCATGGCCGGCATATGAAAGGCCGATCCGGCCGACCGCAACGCCATCAGGAGGTAAATAAGGCCTACCTGGGGTTCTCCGAAATAAAAAAGTATGGAGATGGCCAGGGTGCACGCAGCAATAAAGCCGTCGGCCAGCATCATGGTGAGCTTCCGGTTCCAGCGATCAACATATACTCCTGAAAAAAGCCCCAGAACAGCCTGGGGCAGGAAGCTGGCAATGGCCGAGTTGGCCAGGATCACCGCTGAGTCGTATTGAATGCTCAGCCACAAAATAATGGCGAAATTAACCAGGCTACTGGTAATGATAGATATAAATTGACCTGTCCACAGTATGGCAAAGGTACGTTTCCAGTTTTGCATTACTAAAGTATGATTTTTGAGGCTAAGAATAAGCCATAAGGCTCATCTTCAGTTGGTTTCTGATGTCACGCCGGTATCTTCTGGGGGATATGCGGGAATCTGAGTCATAATTTTCCGGTTTAAATGTAAATATAATAAAAAAAGAAAAGTTAAAAAAGTTCCTTGTAGCTTTGCCGGTATAATCAGCAAGGCAATATGTATTTTGAAACACAGGTTTTTGAAGGGGCGGGCAGCTTGCAGCGGGGAGAATACGAAAACTGCACGTTTGTCAACTGTGACCTGACAGAAGGTGACTTCACCGGGTTTAAATTCATTGATTGTGTCTTTGAAGGCTGTAATCTCAGCATGATCAAACCGGCCGCTACCGCTTTCCAGGAAGTAAAATTTAAAGACTCCAAAATGCTGGGAATCCGGTTTGACATAGCCAATGGTTTCGGGCTGGCTTTTTCGTTTGAGAACTGTCGCCTCGACCATTCTTCTTTTTTCAGGCTGAGGCTCCGTAAAACAAAATTCAGAAACTGTGACATGGAAGGGGTAGACTTCGGGGAAGCTGACCTCTCCGAAGCCGTTTTTGAAAATACCAACCTGCGGCAGGCTATTTTTGATAACAGTGTGCTGGAAAAAGCAGACTTCCGGACCGCCTCGGGCTTTTCCATAGACCCGGAGCGGAACAGGCTGAAGAAGGCCAGGTTTGCGCAATCGGGGCTGGCCGGCCTGCTGGACAAGTACCAGATACAGGTAGATAAGAGCTTATAAACCGCCGGCAGGTGCCTGAATCCGGGCCGGATGCTACGAATGCATAAAATTTTTCTGATTCTACCGAAAGAACTCTTAAATTTGTCGCGGATTTAAACAAACCTCCTTTCTCAGAGAAAATTTATGAACAATTACGCAGACAGCCGCATTTTTGAACTGATCGGAAAAGAGCACGAAAGACAGCTCCACGGGATTGAGCTGATCGCTTCCGAAAACTTTGTTTCCGAGCAGGTGATGGCCGCAGCCGGCAGTGTTTTAACCAATAAATATGCTGAAGGGCTCCCCGGGAAGCGCTATTACGGTGGTTGTGAAATAGTAGATGAAGTGGAGCAGCTGGCCATTGACCGGCTGAAAGAATTGTTTAACCTGACCTGGGCCAATGTGCAACCGCACTCGGGTGCGCAGGCCAATACGGCCGTTTTCCTGGCCTGCCTGAAGCCGGGCGATAAGATCCTGGGCTTTAACCTCTCGCACGGCGGTCACCTGACCCACGGTTCGCCGGTGAATATTTCCGGTAAATATTTCCAGCCTTTCTTTTACGGGGTGGAAGAATCTACCGGTCTCATCAACTGGGATAAAGTAGAACAAACCGCCCTGGCAGAGAAACCTAAGATGATTATCTGCGGAGCGTCAGCATACTCGCGCGACTGGGACTATGTGCGCCTGCGCAACATTGCCGACCGGGTAGGAGCTATCCTGCTGGCCGATATCAGCCACCCGGCCGGCCTGATCGCAAAAGGACTTCTGAATGACCCGTTTGACCATTGTCATATTGTCACCACCACTACCCATAAAACCCTCCGGGGTACACGCGGCGGGGTTATTATGATGCGGAATGACTTTGAAAACCCGTTTGGCATTACTACCGCCAAAGGAAAAGTAAGAACCATGTCTTCGCTGCTCGACTCGGCGGTGTTCCCCGGTATACAGGGCGGCCCGCTGGAGCACATTATCGCAGCCAAGGCAGTGGCCTTTGGTGAGGCCCTGACCGACAGCTACGGTACCTATGTGCAGCAGGTGCAGAAAAATGCCAAAGTAATGGCAGACGCGTTTGTGGAGAAAGGCTATAAAGTGATCAGCGGAGGTACCGATAACCACCTGGCGCTGATTGACCTTCGCCCGAAAGGCCTGAACGGTAAGCTGGCTGAAAATGCCCTGATCCGGGCAGATATTACGGTGAATAAAAACATGGTGCCGTTTGATGATGCACCGGCCATGACCACTTCGGGAATCCGGGTAGGAACGGCCGCTATGACCACCCGCGGACTGGAAGAAAAAGATTTTGTGCGGATAGTGGAGCTGATTGACCGGGTACTCATGAACCACGATAATGAAAAAGTGTTGAACACCACCCGTGCCGAAGTTAATGAATGGATGAAGTGGTTCCCCCTGTTTAAGTAATTACCAATGAAGGCCCTCAGGGCCTTCTTTTTGCAGAAGATTATGCCTTTAGACCAAGCCCACGTAGAAGAAGAAGAATTTGATGGAGAAAAGGAAATGACCTTCCTGGAGCACCTGGAAGAGCTCCGGTGGCACCTGATCCGGTCAATAGCGGCCATATTCATATTCATGATAGTGGCCTGGTTTATCAAAGAATGGGTATACGGGTCGATCATTATGGGGCCTTCGAAGGTAGATTTCTGGACCTACCGCAAAATGTGCGAAATAGGACGGCTTCTGCACATCGACAGCCTTTGCCTCCAGGAGCTGAAGTTTGACGTTCAGAACCGGGAGATCTCCGGTCAGTTCATGCTGGCCATTACTTCTTCGGCCATCATCGGCCTGCTGATTGCTTTCCCGTATGTTATCTGGGAGATATGGTCGTTCATCAAGCCGGGGCTCCGTGCTTCGGAAAAAAGAGCGGCGCGGGGAGCCGTGCTGATCATCTCCCTGCTGTTTTTCTCGGGTGTTCTTTTCGGCTATTACATCGTAACGCCGTTTGCGGTCCACTTTATGGTGAATTTCCAGCTGGACCCCTCTATCGTCAACCAGTACGATATCAAAAACTATCTTTCTATCTTAACCACGCTTACCCTGGCCTGCGGACTCATGTTCCAGCTGCCCGTAGTGATCATGGTGCTGACCAAAATCGGTATTGTTACCCCTTCGTTCCTGAAGGAGTACCGCCGGCACGCTTTCGTGGTGATCCTGATCGTAGCGGCGGTTATAACACCTTCTCCCGATATGATCAGCCAAATTTTAGTGGCCATTCCGCTTTATTTTCTGTTTGAAGTAAGTATCTTAGTGTCCAATAGGATTTACAAAGACAATCTCAAACAGCTTGAAGATGAACACATTTAAGAAACCGGCTTCCCCCCGAAGCCTCGCCGGCACACTTGTTTCCCTGGTTATTATCGTCTACATCGCGTATATGCTGGAAGACGTGGTGGTGCCGTTTATTGTTGCCGCTCTCTTCTCCTTTCTCCTGTATCCGGTATGTAATTACCTGGAAACGAAGGGGTTTCCGCGGGTGATTTCCATTATCATCAGCATCATCCTCATCATGGCTTTGGTAGCAGGGCTGGTGTATGCGGCGTATACACAGGTGATCAGCCTCGATGACCTCTTTCCCCAGATGGAAAGCCGCTTCAACCAGTGGGTGGGAGACCTGGCCGGGTTCCTGGGCAATTTCGGGATCAATAAAGAACAGATCATTACCGAAGGCCAGAAGCACATTTCCGATGCCGTGAAAAGCGGATCGCAATTCCTGGGCTCAACCATAGGGGGTACTTCGAACTTCCTGGTCAGCATGGCGCTTATGCCGCTGTATATTTTCCTGATGCTGATGTACCGCGACTTCCTGAAGACATTTGTTTTTAAATGGCTGAAAGATACCAGCAAGCACAAAATTGTGGCTACCATCAATAAGGTGAAAACCGTGGTGAGAGGGTACATCCTGGGACTTATGCTGGTCATCCTGATTATCGGAACGCTCAATTCCACCGCCCTGTATGTCATCGGCATAGAACACGCCCTGTTTTTTGGCTTTTTTGCCGCCTTCCTGGCCATTTTGCCCTATATCGGGGTAGCTATAGGCTCGGCACTCCCTATCCTGGTGGCGCTTATTACCAAAGATTCCTACCTTTCGGCCCTCGCCGTGGCCGCTTCTTTTGCGGTGATCCAGTTCCTGGAAGGCAACTTCATCACTCCTTATGTGGTAGGTAACCAGGTCAGCATTAATGCGCTGGTTGCCATTACGGCTTTATTACTCTTCGGAAAGCTCTGGGGAATAGGCGGGATGATCCTGGCGCTGCCGGTAACCGCTATCCTGAAAGTCATCTTTGATGCCAGTCCGAGGCTCGAGGCCTGGGGATTCCTGCTCGGCGATACCGAGAACGAAGATGTGAAAAATGTTAAGAAGAACTTTAAGTTCCGTGACTTTTACGGTGCAGCTAAGAAGAAAACCTGACCAGCTGGTTGACCAGCACCTCGAAGTCGTTGGGGTAAGGCGCTGTAATGCTGAGCAGGCTTTCGTCAAGATCCCGGAAATGAATGGAATGCGCATGCAGCGCCACCCGTTTGATGAGGGGCAGCTCTTCCGTTTCTTCCTTCAGGTTGAATTTCCGTTTGATCTGTGACAGGAAGATATAGTCGCCGTTGTAGGTAGGATCACACACAATAGGCGCATTCAGGCATTGCAGGTGTACCCTGATCTGGTGCATACGGCCGGTAATGGGAATGCAGCGCACCAGCGTATGGCGGGCAAATTTCTGCAGGGTAAAGAAAACGGTTTCGGCCAGCTTGCCCCGCTGCCGGTCAATGCGTACGGCCGTGCCGTCTTTTACGATGGCAATAGGCAGGAAAACCGATACACTGTCAAAATCATGTACGCCGTTTACCACGGCATGGTATTCTTTCTGTACCTCGCGGTGCTCAAACTGCATGGAGAGGTGACGGTAGGCTTCGGGGTTTTTGGCCAGCACCAATGCCCCCGATGTTTCTTTGTCGAGGCGGTGACAAAGCTGCACATCATGGTAATGCTCACGGGCCAGCTTCAGGATGCTCAGGTGCCTGTCTGCCGTGCGCTCGTCAAGCGAAGGCACAAACGGCGGTTTGTTGATGACCACATAATTTTCATTTTCAAAAATGATGAGATCCTCAAAATTCAGGTTCCTGGGGGCTTTCTTAAATCGGGTTAAATCCAAATCGGTAAACGTTTGACGCAAAGTTACGAAGAAAAATCTTCTGCTGCCTGGGGCAGGGTAAAACTAAAGGTGGTGCCGTGGTCGGGTTTGGAGGTCACGTCGATACGGGTATTGTGGGCATTCAGGATATGTTTCACAATGGCCAGGCCCAGGCCTGTGCCTCCCACGGCCCGCGAGCGGCTCTTATCTACGCGGTAAAAGCGTTCAAAGATGCGCGGAAGATGCTCAGGAGCTATTCCTATGCCGTTATCGGTCACCCGGATCATCACATGGCGGTTTTCCTGGGTCAGCTCCACGGTTACCTTCCCGCCGTTTTTACCGTACGTGATGCCGTTGGTGATCAGGTTGGTCAGCACCTGGGTGATGCGCACCCGGTCTGCTTTTACTTTGACACTTTTTACGGCTTTTGGTTTAAGCACCAGGGCAATTTCCCGTTTCCCCGCCTTATCTTCCAGCTGATCAAAAATATCGCGGATCACTTCTACCAGGTCTACTTTCTCCATCTGCATCCGGATATCGCCTGACTCCACCTGGGTCAGGATCAGGATGTCTTTGACCAGCATTTCGAGGCCGTCCATAGACCGGGCCGCTTTTGTCAGGAATTTGTGCGATACCTCCGGGTCTTCGATGGCGCCGTCAAGTAGGGTATGAATAAAGCCCTGGGCCGCAAAGATGGGTGTTTTCAGGTCGTGCGATACGTCGGCGATAAACTCCCGGCGGAAGGTCTCCATCCGCCTGAGCGTGTCAATTTCCTCCTCTTTCCGCGATACATAATTGGAGATCTCCCGGTTCAGCTTTTTCAGCGGGTTTACACTTTTGATCAGGGACTTACGCGGTATGTCAAAGTCTTTGATCTTCAGTTTCCTGAGCGAAAGATAGATGCTGTTCACCTCCTGGAACACCAGCAGGTCAATGATATAAAAGATCAGCAGGAAAGACGAAATAAAGGCACTGGCTCCGGTCACAAAAAGCATAGGTACCGTTACACCGGGTATAAAATGCAGGAAGGCCACCGTAATAAAGGTGATCAGCACTGCGATCAGAAAAGAAATCCACCGGGGAGAGAGCAGCATACACCGGAATTATTTTAGCTCAAATATCTGCATTAATCGGCAGTAAACATATAGCCTACGCCTTTTAAAGTGCCGATATACTTTTCCCCGATCTTCTCCCTCACTTTACGGATATGCACATCAATGGTACGTTCCACCACGAAAATATCGGCGCCCCAGATTTTCTGAAGCAGCGACTCGCGGCTTTGAACCTTATTGGGATGGGAGGCCAGGTAATACAGGATCTCGAACTCTTTCCGGGGCAGGATTTTTACACTGCCGTCTTCTTTGGTTACCGAGTAGTTCTCCTTATTGATGGTCAGTCCGCCGATCTCCAGGATATTGCTGTCGGCATTTTTGCCCGTCTCTTTCCGGAACCAGGCCTGGATACGGCTGATAAGGGCACGGGGCTTGATGGGCTTGGTGAGGTAATCATCGGCACCGGCTTCAAAAGCGGCTACCTCCGAGTACTCTTCTGCACGGGCGGTGAGATAGATGAGGTGAGTATTCTTCAGCTCATTTTTGATGGCTTTACCGGCCTGTATACCGTCCATGACCGGCATCATGATATCGATCAGGATGACATCCGGCTGGAACTGACGCGCCACCTCCAGTCCTTTCAGCCCGTTATCGGCTGATCGTACTTCGTAATTTTCTTTTTCCAGATTGTAAGTCAGAAGCTCCAGGATGTCTTCATCATCATCAATTACCAGAATTTTACCATTCATACATTATTGGGATATTTCCGGTACAAAATTATAAGGTGTTGTTTTCTTTTGTGTTAAGGGAATATTAAATTTAAGAAAGGGGAGAAAGTTAAAAGTAAGTGAAAAGTTAAAAACTAAAAGTGAAAAGTTAAGGACTTCTTATATGAATACTTTATATAGCTCAACTTTTATCTTTTAACTTAATTCTGAACATTCCCCTTTGTTCATTCGTAAAAAGCAGCCCGCCCGTATCTTCAAAAAGTATCGCTTCCGTTTGCTTCCGGGCTATTTTGATGCAGGCAATGGGGGAGTGAAACCCGATCCTGCCGTTTGAGATACCGAAGAGGAAAATCTTGCCGTAAGAAATCAGGGCGAACCGGTCCTTACCGGCATTGATGGCTGCGCCCGTGATCTGGGCTTTGAAGAAGATTTCGTCATGCGGGGTCAGCTCATAGTCTCCGGGCCGGTCGGGAAGTACATACATCCGGCAGATTTTGGCCCCTTTCTCCCAGCTTTTGGAGAAGAGGTAGAGGGAGTCGTTAGCCCAGAAAAATGCTTCGCAGTCAAATTCTTTCTTCTCATCGGTGGCAAAGGTCTGGCCGGCGTAGCGGAAGGTGATTTTTGGGGTAACACTGTTGCCGGGAGCCCCGCCGGTGGAGGTATCCCGTGAATATTTGTAAATGGTGAGGTCTTTCCTGCGGTTGCTGTTGTTGCCGAAGTCGCCGATGTACACGTTTCCGGCCGGGTCGGTGGTGATTTCCTCCCAGTCACGGTTCACCGCACCGGGCACCGGGTGGGTATTCACCAGCTTCCCGTCTTTGCTGATCTCGTAGAGCTCCGCTTTTCCGCCTGAATCGTTCAGGGCCAGCAGGTGCTCTGACCAGGGTGACGGGCATATGCCGGAGCACTCGTCCAGGACGCGGTCCAGCGTACCGGTCCGTTCCACCTTCATCTTCTGCTTTTCCAGGCCGGCATGGCCGGTTTCGTAATGACAGGTGACCAGCGCTACTTTCGCCGCAAAAAAGAACATCAGCGCTTTCTGGAACATCAGACCGTTCTCAGTTTTTCAATCTCTCTTACCACATCCAGGATACCTTTCAGCGGGATTTTGATCCACGACGGCCGGTTGCTGATCTCAAAGCCCAGCTCATTGATGGCTTTTTCCAGCAGGTGGAACTGCAGGAGATAGTTCACTTCGTTATTGTTTTTCAGCAGGGTATGATGCGGACCGAAATAGGTCAGGTATTCTTCCAGGAAGGTATCACGCATCAGCTTGTACCAGCGGTCAGAAGCGCGCAGCAGGTCTTTTTCAGGGATCATCTGGGTTTGCTCACTGTTATACAGCTTGGCCGATACCGCATAATGATAAGAACGGATCATGGAGGCTACATCTTTCAGCGGGCTGTGCTTGGTAATGCGTTTGCTGATGGGCGTATTGGGCTCGCCTTCAAAGTCGATCATGTGGATCCCCTTTGCATTGATCAGGATCTGCCGCAGGTGAAAATCACCGTGTATCCGTATCCGGAGCGAGTTAAATACGCGGGTAAGAATCTGGTCAATAAAATTCAGGATTTTATCTTTTGCCTCCATGAACTGCCACGCCAGGGCCTGGGTCTGCTCGTCGAGGTCCATATACATGTCAATCAGCGTATCGTACCGTTTGTCGAGGGCTTCTTCCAGCTTCCGGTGAATTTCTGTACGGTAGCTCCGGTTGATCTGCTCGGGCCGGAAAGCCTCTTCCGCACCGGGATCAAACAGGGCATCGTGCATAACGGCGGTTCTTTTTCCCAGCTGGGCCACCTTCACAAAAACCTGCTCTTTAACCTGGAAATTGCCGTCGACCAGGCCAATGATAAAATCATTCAGGTAATCACCGGTCAGCGACCAGTTGTCTTTTGAATCGGCAATGTATTCGGTCATTACGCCAAAGGTGTAGAGCGGCGTATTTTCTTCGGTCAGGTTGATGCTGCCGCAGTATTTGGGGTAATTGCTGAATTTTTCTTTCCGCGAAAAAAAACGGAGCGATTCTATTTCCGGGTTAATGCCCTGGTAGAGGTTCCGGTAGAGCTTAAAGAAATACTTGTTGTTGTATACAAACGCCGTGTTGTTGCCGTCAATATCAATGAAGCAGCTCTCGGTTTCGGTTTCGTCTTCCAGTCCTTTGCCTCTTTCAAACTCCAGCACCTGCTCATTTTTTTGCCGGGTGGAAGCTGAGCTGAGCAGGCTTTTGAAAATAGCCAGGCGGAAGGCCGGATCGTACACGGCATCTACCAGGAAGCCCTCCTTTTCATCGAGTGAGGCGCGGGATATAAAAGCATTTTCGGGTATGTCACTCGTTTCTTCTCCTACAAATGAAACCGGGAAAAGGTATGATTCGGGTTCGCCTGAAGAATACCGGATCTGGAGATAGGTAAAGAAGAATTCCGTATCCCCGCATTTCATCCGTACGGCTCCGGTAATTTTGATTCTCCAGTTTTTCCGGTTCCTGCCTGCAAACCAGCTGCATTTCTCCAGGTAATTCGGGAGAAGGTTATCTTCAAGTACCGTGTGAACGTATTTATCTTTTTCAAACCCCTCCCAATCCAGCAATAAAACAAAAGGTGACATTTCGTATATCATTTTTTTAATTTTTAAAAATAGGATGTAAATCGCTAAAAAGTCAAAAAAACCTCTATAAATATTAGCTAATTCGTCGCTATGACGGTTTTTGCATAAAACATACGGTTGAGGCCGGTTCCGAATACGCGGATCACGAAAACATAGTAACCGGGCGGCAGGAGCCTGCCGCGATCATCGGTGCCATCCCAGGTTATTTGGCCCTGCATTCCCAGCAGCTGGCTTTGGGTCAGGCTCCTGACGGGCTGCCCGTGCCTGTCCAGGATGTTCACCGAAGCGTACGTTTCGCCGCCGGTCAGCACGTAGGTCAGGTAAGTCACGGGCGTATCTGAGTTGGGGTAAGGGTGAAAGACCAGGGGTTCTGCTGCGAAAAATGATGTTGGCCGGTCGTGCTCTTCCTGTGAGTTGGGCGCGCCGGGTGTGGCAAAGCCGGCGTCAGAAGAAGCCGAGGCCCACAGGTCGTGCCGGGAACGGAAAGAAACCCTTTCCAGCGAAACACCTTTGGGGTTCCGGACCAGCGAAGCATGCATTTTTTCCGAATACGTGAAGCGGTCGTAGACTGTGCTGTCGGGTTTCAGCAGCAAAACCGTGCCCGCATCGTTATTGTATGCCGGCAGGGCCGGGATCTCCGTGATGCGGCCGGTGACCGGGTAATGACGGGTGAGAAAAGAGCCGTTCACGGTAAACGCCATGTAGGCTTCACCGGGCAGGATCAGCCGGGTAGGAGACAGGGCTGCATGGCCGGTGATTTTCCCGTCAGCGCTGGTTCGGGCCAGCTGCCAGTTTTTCAGGTCAAAACGTTGCGCTTTTGTATTGTGCAGCTCCACAAAATCATCGCCGCCGGGCAGGGGATTGAACAGGATTTCCGACAAACGGATATCGCCCGGCAGGGGTTCGGGCAGGTCTTCAAAGATTACGGTAATATCGGGTGCGGTATTTCCCGTGCAATCTGCAGCACCGTAAATGCGCAGCTCCAGGTCGCCGTCGGGTGCCCTGTTCAGGGAGAGAACCACGGTTTCGCGGCCGGCATCGCCAAAAGCAGCACCGGTGACGGAGACGTCACCGCTCAGGATCCCGAAATGGCCGGGGTTCCCGGCCAGATCTGCGCTCATGACCTCGTTAAAAACCAGCAGCACCCGGTCTTGCTCCAGGTCATACCGGAGAAGCTCAGGCGGGGTCTCATCGGGATTCGGCCGCACCACGCTGTTGGGTTGGCCGGGTGTGCCTCCCTGTGCTGCCGTTGACGACGCCCAGTTGGCTTTTCCCCGGCAGGGGTAGTCTGAGTCGATCATTTCCAGGCTGTAACCTTCAGAGCGGCCCGGTGTGTACCAGGCAGAAGAGTAGGTCACCGTATGCGTTTCTGTGCGGGTGGGGTCTGACAGGCTCAGGGTATTCCCGGAGTTGTTCAGCACAAGGTTCGTGAGGCCGATGACCTTGCCCCACGGAGCGAGCTCCGGGGCATACGTGCTGCGGCAAACAATAGCATACTCACCCGGCTCGATGACCGCAGCCGGGAAGGTCACCCGGGTGTTCCCGTATTGCAGCACGTACCCGCTGAGCGAAACCGGCCGGTCTGAGCGGTTAAAAATTTCCAGGTATTCTCTTTCGGGAAGTCCGTGCGAGGGCGTGGGGTCAGCCAGAATTTCGGTGATAATAACAGATTGCGCCTGAAGCAGGCAGGAGGCTGTAAGCAGCCCTAAAAAAAGGTATAATTTCATGTGCGGATCTTTTTATCGCCTGAAATTATACCTTTTTTCCGGTAAAACCTATTCTTTGTCAGAAGATTTCCAGACTTCGGCTTTCAGGTTAACAGCCGTTTCGGCAGCCTCCTTTTTCACCGCAGCCGTTGCGGTTCCGCTTTTTGAGGCGGTACTCTTTTTAACCGGCTGGCCGTTTCCGGCTTCTGCTTTCCCGGATACAGGTGCTTTTACTTTTTTAGCAGCTTTTTTCTCCGCTTTCCCGGCCTTTTTTACGGCTTTGGCCGCTTCTTTTTCTTTTTTCTTTGTCTCCTTTTTCAAAAGTTTCCGCAGATCTTCGGCCAGTGCGGCGATCTTTTTCCGGATCGATTTTTTCTCCACCCGTTCACCGATGTCCGTTATGGCAGACAGGCTTTTGCTGATCTCCGCCTTAAGTTGTTTTGTTTTCTCTTTCATACCGATAGGAATGTTACGCTGCAAAGGATTATTTTTTTTACGGAATTTCCAAAAAAACCGTGTTAAGTTTTTCACCCTGTAAGGCATTTTAGTCCTATAGCTGAACTTATGTGGCTGGCATGCCTTATATAGTGAAAATATGTCTTACAGGGTGAAGATAAAAACGTGGCGGGGCCGCGGATTATGCCCGGGGTTTTATAATTTTGCAAAAAAAATTGCTGCGGGTGAGATATTCTTTTTTTCTTCTGGTATTCAGCCTGATCTGGACGGGAACCCGTGCCAATCAGCCGGTCAGGTATGAAAATTACCGCCCCGTTCATGATTTAACCCATGAATGGCTGATGTTTGACCAGGACGAAGAGGTGTATGTGCCTTACGTTTATAATTCCGATAAAGAGTTTCAGACTTTCGGGCTGTCGCTCGACCTCTCCCGCTTTCCCCATGCCTATTTGCTGGTAAGAACGCCCGAAAAGCCGGCCAATATATTTATCAACAACGCGTTGGAGCGGGTATGTAAGGAGCAGCACTGGCTGGTATATTCTGTTGACAGCCTCCGGCGGGAGTACAAAAGCGAAGAAATCTACTTCAGCTTTTTCACGGTTTCCTCGCCCCAGGAGGTAACAGCCTATGTGGGTTTTCCTTCGGGCAATAATGCGGCGGGCCCTTCGGTGCGCGAAGAAACCTCCGTGCGTGAAGTGGTCAGGCTGACGCCCCGGTCGGTATCCCGGTTTAACAGCGGTGTGGCCATTGCATTTGTGCTCAGCCTGGTGGTCATGAGCTTTGTTTCCAGCAATTACTTCCGGGTATACGGAAAATATTATTCCCTGCGCGATGTGCTTTCCACCCGGGTGAAAGAAGATCTCTTCATCATCGGTAAGCCGCTTGACCGCCCCAGCCTGCTCTTTGTAATCTTGCTGAGCGTGGTGCTCGGATTCCTGATCCTGATGCTGCAGTTCGGGGGACTTTCCCTGATTGACGGCAACTTCTTTTTTCAGTCGGGAAACACCTTTGCGGTTCATACAGTAAACTTTTTAAAGCTGTGCCTGCTCGTATTTATCGTATACGTAGTGAAGTTTTTTTACCTCAATATTATGGGGAAACTCTTCAACCTGGGCAGGCTTACCGACCTGCATTATTTCAAGGTGATCCAGTGCAGCCTCTTCTTTTATTCGCTTCTTCTTCTGGTAGCCCTGGTGATGTATAATACCTATATACCCATCCCGGAAAGTATTGGAAATTACCTGGTTATCCTGCTGATGGTATTTTATTTCTGCAGGGGGCTGCTGATATATTTTACGATAAACCGGGAGAGTAATGTGAAGTTTTTGTACTTGTTTTCGTATCTTTGCATCGCAGAAGCGCTTCCGGTTATTTTAGGAATGAGATTTCTTTTCTGAAAGCGCTGATGTGAAAGAAATTTCAGGTATTTGTTTTGAGCAAGATGACAGAAAATGACGAACGTTTGAGGAAGGTAGAAAGTATTTTAATTACTCTTGACAATCCGGGCGAAAAATCTCTTACTTACGCTGACCTGACCGACCGCTACAAGATCAAGGTGGACTTCAGGAACTTTATTGACGTCAGAAAAGTAGATCACAGAGAATTCAGAAAGCAGAAAATAGATATTTTAGCGCACACCGCTATTATATTTACCAGCAGGCATGCCATTGATCACTTCTTCAGAATATGCGAGGAGTTGCGGGTGGAAATCCCGATCGATATGAAATACCTGTGTATTACGGAGCAGACAGCCAATTATCTTCAGAAATACATTACCATCAGGAAGAGGAAGATCTTTTCCGGCAATAAAACGGCAGCCGACCTGGAGCCTTTCATTCTTAAAAACAAGAACGAAAAGTTTCTGTTCCCCTGCTCCAATATCCGGAACAACGCAATTCCCGACCTGATGAGGAAGCACGGCATACCGCTGACAGAAGCCATTACGTACGAGACCGTTCCGGCTGACCTGTCTGACCTGACCGAAGTATTTTACGATATCATTTGCTTCTTCAGTCCTTCAGGGGTGCATTCGCTGATGCATAATTTCCCGCACTGGGAGCAGAAGAACACCCGCCTGGCTGCTTTTGGCCCTACCACGGCCAAGGCCATTCGCGACCTCGGGCTGACGCTCGACATTGAAGCGCCTCTGCCCAATGCCCCGTCTATGGTAGGTGCGCTGGAACTTTACATTAAAAAAGCCAATAACATAGCGTAAATTTTCAATAAGACTCATAATATTATGAGTCTTATTTTGTTAATTTGTATATAGCTTTAAAATGAGACCGTATGGCCAGAAAGTATTTACTTGCTTTACTTTTTTCCTTTTCCGGGTTAACGGGTTTTGGCCAGAACCTGCCCCATTTCACGCATTACATTTTTAACCAGTTCTACCTGAACCCCGGAGCTGCCGGCCAGTTTAACCGGGTGCAGGTACAGTCTACCGTGCGGTCACAGTACCTCGGTTATGACGCCGCCGAATATTCGGGCGGGGGCAACCTCTCCACGGCTTTTGCCCTTGATATGCCCGTAGCCAAGCTGAAAGGCGGTGCAGGCGTGTATTTTGCCAGCCAGAATATCAGCAAGGCCCAGCGCATGAGTGAGCTGGTGCTGAGCTATTCCTTTCATAAGCGGATGGGCAGCAATATAGTGGGCTTCGGTGTGGGAGCAGGCTTCAATAACCTGACCCTGAACGGCGACGAGTACGTTCCGCGTGACCCGGACGACCCGTATATTCCCGGCAGCCGCATCACCGCTATGGTTCCCCGGCTGAACGCAGGTATTTACCTGGTTAATCCCAGCTACCAGCTGGGGCTTTCTGCCAAAAACCTGCTGGAGCCTGAATACCGGCTGGGTGGCGGGGACGATAATTTTAAAGAAAAGAGAGAATATTACCTGACCGGTAAGTACGACTTTGCCGTTTCGTATACGCTCGATGTCAGCCCCATGGTGATGGTCCGTTCCGACCTGGCCAGCACCTCGGTAGAAGCCGGTGTGATGGTCACCTATAACCAGAAGCTCTGGATAGGAGGGAACTACCGGAACCAGGATGCCGGCTCGGTGCTGCTGGGAACCAATTTACTCGACAACAAGCTTAAGCTGGGCTATGCCCTGGATATCGTTACTTCAGGAACAAATGCCAAATCAGCCACCTCACACGAAATATTTTTGCGCTATGTACTGGCACCTCTGAAAACGGGCAGAAAATCAGTGGTGAAGACCCCCCGGTACAGTTTATGATAAAAAGATGAAGACTAATCTATGAAACTACAATAGTTTTTCTGATTTTTGCGAAGCCTAAAAAAACGGAGTTGGCATGGTTTATGAATCAGTGTACATAAAAGCATGCGTTTTTATTATTACCGTTAACAATATATTATTAAGAACTAACGTTCTGACAAGTAAAAAATAGAAGATTAAATTCTTGCTTTCAAAAAATGAACAAGCACATTTCAAAAAAGATCTTGACTGTTGCAGTTATTTTATCCTCAGCGTTCTTATTTCAAAGTTGCGACACCGTAAATAAGATTTTCGGCAAGGGAGGAAAAAAAGGAGGTGGAAGTGTTGAGGATCCGCTTGCAGGAATTAAAAACGGGCAGCTGGTGGCCAAATCCAGGAAGGGCTATAAGCAGGTGGCACCCGAAGGGATGGTTCTTATTCCCTCAGGATCTTTTATGATGGGCCAGGCCGATGAAGATGTGATGTCTACCCGCATCAACCTCAACAAGCGGATATCCATCCCGGCGTTTTATATGGATGATACCGAAATCTCCAACAATGAATACCGGATGTTCATCAACTCTATCCTGGCCGACTCGCTGGAGGCGCTGGGAGAAGAGTTTATTATGACCAGCCTTTACCCCGACACGTCGGTGTGGAAGAAAGACTTTACGTACCATAACGGCGATCAGCTGACAGAAAACTATTACGGTAACCCGGCTTTTGATAACTATCCCGTGGTAGGGGTAAGCTGGGATGCCGCCCAGTTCTTCTGCCGCTGGAGAACCGACCTGTACAACAACTACCGGGCAGAGAATAACGAGTTCCGTTCGCCGAGATTCCGTTTGCCTTCCGAGGCCGAATGGGAATGGGCCGCCAGGGGAGGCAGTGAAGGTGCAAAATACCCGTGGGGAAATCCGTACGTAGCCAATGCCAAAGGCTGCTATATGGCTAACTTCAAGCCTAACCGCGGTAACTACCAGAAAGACGGATTCCAGTATACGGCACCGGTGAATATGTATGAGAAAAATGCTTTCGGCTTGTACAATATGGCAGGAAACGTGGCAGAATGGACACAGGATGCGTATTCTGAGTCGTATATGCCGGTAACCTGGGACTTAAACCCCAACTATGACAACCCGGATGAGCCCCGTAAAGTGATTAAGGGCGGCTCATGGAAGGATGTGGCGCACTATCTCGAATCAGGAACCACCACCTATGAATACCGTACGGCCACCAAGTCTTATATCGGCTTCCGCTGTGTAATGGACAGGATGGGATCAGTACCCGGCAGAGAATAAATAGAATAACCTTTATTAAAACATCATCATAAAATATGGCAGCAAATAACGGTCCCAGCTTATTTTGGGACAGATTCATTCCTTTTATTTACAGTGCCGGTGCAGCGGTTGTAATTGTAGGGGCTATGGGAAAGATCATGCACTACGACTGGGCCTCCTTTATGCTACCGATAGGTTTGGGGGTAGAAGCGATCATCTTCCTGACCTATGCCGCACAGTCATTGCTCAGACCGGTAACCGAATACCAGTGGGAAAGAGTTTACCCTGAGCTGGCCGAAGACTACAAAGGAGAATTACCTACCCGGTCACATACCCAGTCCCAGTCTTCAGGCCTTGGCCTGACGGCCAAAATGGATGATATGCTGGCCAATGCCAGGATTACACCCGATATCTTTGATAACCTCAAAGCCAGCTTTAAAAACCTGAACGAGTCGGTATCAGGCTTGGGTGAGATTGCCGGAACAGGCGTTGCTACCAGCGAGTTCAATGGCAAGATCAGGGAGGCCTCTTCCAAAATCAACGATATGAATGCTTCGCTGGGCAACGTGGTCAACTCAATGGTCAGCCTGGGAGATGCCACCCGCGATGCGCAGGAATACCGTTCGCAGTTTCATAAGATATCCCAGAACATGAGCGCCCTGAATGCCGTGTACGAGATTGAGCTACAGGATACCAACCGGCACCTGAAGGCCATGAATGCCTTCTACGGTAATTTCTCTAACGTTCTGAGCGATATGTCGGATGTGTCCAGAGACAGCCAGCAGTTCAAGGCGGAGTTGAATAAACTGACCACTAACCTGGCCTCGCTGAACAATGTGTACGGCAGCATGCTTTCGGCCATGAAAGGAAGTGCAAACGTTTAATTAACATTATTTTAACCCCAAAAGAACTAAAATATGGCAGGAGTTAAGGAAAGTCCACGGCAGAAGATGATCAACATGATGTATCTTGTGTTGACGGCTATGCTTGCCTTACAGATCAGTAATGCTATTCTGGAGAAGTTCTTACTTTTGGATAACTCTTTAGACCAGGCGAACAAAGCAGCTGATACCAGTAATAAAAGAACGTTAGACGCTATGAACGAGGCGGTGGATAAATCGGGAAACAAGCCGGAATACCGGACCCTGTACAACCACGCCGTGGAAGTAAGAAAGAAAACAAGTGATGTGATTTCCTATATTGAAAGCTTAAAGGAAATTATCCGGAACGAAGCCGGCGGCGGTATCGATCCGGAAACCAACCAGATCAAAAACCTGGCAGAAGAAGAAAAAGTAGCGAACATCTTTGTTAAAAATAAAAAAGGGTACGAGCTCAAAGGGAAGTTGGACGAATACGTAGCGTATATCCAGAAACATGCACCCAATATTAAATTTCAACCGCTGGCGCTTGATGCCAAAGACGACCCGGGTATGGCCAATGCCGACCCGATGACCCGGAAGAAAGATTTTGCAGAGCTGTTGTTTGCGCAGACGCCGGTTCCGGCGGCCCTGGCCGGGCTTAGTCAGAAAGAGTCGGTGATCAGGAGATACGAAGCCGAAGTGCTGGATTACCTGGCACAGCAGGTGGGAGCCAAAGAAATTAAATTTGACAAGCTGTTTGCAGTGGTGATCCCGGATTCGAGAACCGTGGTAGCCGGGCAAACCTACCGGGCGGAAATTGCCATCGGGGCTTACTCAAGCGCCATTACCCCCAGGATCAGCATTAACGGTGCTGCTCTGCCTGTCAGGGACGGGAAAGGCACCTACGAGCTGAAAGCGGGTGGCGGAACCTTTGACAAGAACGGCCAGCTGAAGCGCTCGTATACGGCAACCATCTCGTATCCGAAAGCTGACGGTACCACAGAAGTAGTTACCAAAGAAGAAGAATATACGGTATTGAAGCCTTCGGTGCAGATCGCTTCGTCGTCTATGCCGGCCCTGTATTTTAAATGTGCCAACCGGCTGGAGACTAACAGCCCCGGCCTCGGAGCTCTGTACAATCCTACATTTGCAGGAACAGGCGCTGATTTCATTCCCGGTGGAAGTGGTAAGGTAACCGTGGTGCCTACTTCCAGCAAAGTAAACCTGGAAGTGAAAAATGACGGGATCTTACTGCAGAACTTCCTGTTTAACGTGAGACTGGTACCCAAGCCTGCGCTTAAAGTGCTGATAAACGGTTCACCGGCTTCGATAGAAAACCTGAGGAGAGGTTTCCCGGCTTCACAGGTCAGGAACATTACCGTGGTGGCTGAGGCCGATCAGAGCTTTAAAGACACCAACCCGGAAGACGCTCGCTACAGGGTAACCGGCTTCACGGTGGTGCTGGCTTCGGGAGCGAGGTCGAAAAAGAACATGGAAAGCAATGGAAACAGCATCAACCTGGGTAGTGTGGCCTCAGAAGCAGAGCCCGGCGACCGGTACGTGATCACGATCAAAGACGTACAACGGATGAACTTCCAGGGTAATGTGGAAAATGTGAACATCGGTGAAGCAGGAGTACAAACCATAGCACTCAATTAATGTAATATGAAAAGAACAGCGATTTATCTGGTATGTGCTTTTATAGGTCTTCAGACAGACCTGGCGGCACAGGAGCGCTCTGACAACGGGGTAAACCCTCTTTCATTACGGCCTATCAATTCGCTGAACCAGGCGAAGAAATATACTTTGTGGAGAAGGATCGATCTGAAAGAAAAGGCCAACCTGCCTTTTTTTGCAAAGGGAAGTGAAATTACCAAGCATATTATTGACGGCGTACGGGCCGGGGTGCTGGAACCGTTCAGCAACGATTCGCTGACCCGGAAAATCACCCTGGAGGAGTTTAACAAACGGTTACACCGTGATTTTGAAGGCGGTGGTCTGTCGCAGGATGAAATTAATGCCGGCTTTGGCACGGCAGCAACCGAAGACGACGGCTGGGGCGATGGCGGATCAAAAGAGGCCGCTCCCAAGCAGGCGTCCAGCTCACAGGACGGCTGGGGCGACACACAGGTTACCTCCCTGGCCAGCGGTTACGAGCTGCTGCCCAATGAGCTGTATGTGCTGGAGATCAAAGAAGACTGGATATTCGATTCGCAGCGTTCACGGGCATACTACGACGTGCTGGTGCTGACCATCAAAATACCGGCTGAACTTTCACCGGAAGGCATTGAAAAAGACCTGGCATCTTTTAAATACAAAGAGCTGGAGTCGTATTTCCGGCTGAACCCCAATTGCCTCTGGTTTAACGAAGAGAACACCGCCCGGCACATGAACTATGCCGATGCCATAGAAAACCGCTTTTTTAACGGCCGTATCGTGCGTACATCTGATCCGAGGAACCGCTATCTTGACCAGATCTACAAGAACCCGCGCGAGGCCCTGCTGAAATCGCAGGAATGGGAATACCGGATCATGGAAGAAGAAAGTAACCTGTGGGAGTATTGATCTGCTCTCAGCTGGTTTGTGACAGATTTTAAGAAAAAGCCGCCCGATTTGGCCGGCTTTTTTGTTTTTAATAGCCGTAAAGGCCGTATTTTTGTAAAAAAAAGACGTTTGATGGAGTTTGATGTGGTTATAGGTCTGGAGGTGCATTGCCAGCTGAATACGAAAAGTAAGATATTTGCTGCAGATCATAACAGCTTCGGGGCTGAGCCCAACACCCACATCGGGGTGCTCACCCTGGCTCACCCGGGCGTGCTTCCCCGCACCAACCGTGAAGTGGTGGATAGCGCCGTAAAGCTGGGGCTGGCGTTCGGAAGCACCATTAACCGGATGAATTATTTCGACCGGAAAAATTATTTCTACCCTGACCTTCCCAAAGGCTACCAGGTTACCCAGGACAGCCGGCCGGTATGTGTGGGCGGAAGTGTGCGTTTTGTTCTGAAGGAAGGCCGTTCTTACCGTGAGCACGAAGTAAAGGTGCATCATATCCACATGGAAGAAGATGCCGGGAAGTCGGTTCATACGGCTGAGGGCACCCTGCTGGACTACAACCGGGCGGGTGCGCCCCTGCTCGAGATCGTATCCTATCCCTGCATTTCATCGCCGGAAGAAGCGGCCGGTTACCTGGCTGAGATCCGGCGGATCGTACGTTTTCTCGGGATCAGCGACGGCAACATGGAAGAAGGCTCCCTGCGGGCTGACCTGAACGTATCGTTGAAGCCGAAAGGCAGCGAGGTGCTGGGAACCAAAGTAGAGATCAAGAACATGAACTCCATCCGCTTTTTACAGCGGGCGGCAGAGTTTGAGATCCGCAGGCAGGCGGGTGTCCTGCAGGCCGGCGGGCAGCTGATTCAGGAAACCCGTACGTTTATCCCGGAAACGGGAGAAACCGAGAGCATGCGGGTCAAAGAAACGGCCAACGATTACCGGTATTTCCCCGAGCCTGACCTGGCCCCGGTGCAAATCTCCGAAGAAAAGCTCGAAGCGCTGAAGGCCGGCATACCGGCACTTCCCTATACGCTTTTTCATACGTTTGTTTCGCAATACGGCCTGTCGGAAGATAACGCCTATGTGCTCTCGGAAGAGAAAGAGCTGAGCGATTATTTCCTGGAGACCATACGCCACACCCCCCATTGTAAACCGGTTTCCAACTGGATGGTCTCTTACATGCGGGGCGATATGAACGAGCGGAGCATCGGGATAAACGATTACCCGGTGAGGCCCGGGCAGCTGGCTGAGCTGGTAAATGCCATTGAAGACGGGAAATTCAGCCATTCGGTAGGGCAGAAGCTGATGGTCCTGCTGGCAGAAAATTCCGGTAACGGAGGCTCGCAGGCCAACCTTATGGCGCTGGCGGAGTCTAAGGGGTGGGTGCTGAACCAGGACACCTCCCGTATTACGGAATGGGTGGAAGAAGTGCTTATGCGCAATAAATCGAAAGTAGAAGAGTTTAAGAAAGGGAAGAAAGGGCTCCTCGGGATGTTCGTGGGAGAAGTGATGAAGCTTTCGGGCGGCTCGGCCGACCCGAAGGAGGTGAATAAGGTGATAATGGAAAAACTTAAATAATATGCGATTACTGATTTTAGGCCTGCTGGTATCTTTCGGCAGCCGGGCACAGGGCCTGCCGGTGGAGATAAATATTACCCTTACCAACAAGGAAGCGAAGGGAAAAATATACCTCGAACAGATCAATGACCGGGGCTTTGGTGAGAAAATAGACAGTGTGCAGATAGCCGGCGGCCCGTTTGTCTTTCAGACCTCTATTCCGGAGCCGGGTATTTACCAGCTGAACATTGCCAATGATCAGCAGATCGGGCTGCTGCTGGACGGCGGCGAAAAGCTGGTGATCAAAGCCGAGGGCATAACACCGGAAGCTAAGGCTCCGGAGGCCTCTGTAGAAGGGTCAGAAGCCATGAAGATGTTCAATGAGCTGCAGGATACGTATTTCGGCTTCATGGGCAAAGTGAAAGACATTGATGCTAAATTCAGATCCAGCAGCAACGAAGCCACCCGTGCAAAGCTGAGAGAACAATACCTTGAGCTTCTCAAAAATCATAATACGGCCATTCTCGATAAGGTGAAATCGCTGGGAACCTCAGCGGCGGGCATACTGGCCACCAACAATTTCCTGAGCAGCGAGGTGAGCGGCGAATATTTTGATGAGCTGGCGGGCCGTTTACAGAAAGAAGGCAATAAGTCGCGCCTGGCCATGCTGTTTGTTCAGCAGGTCAACAAAGACAAGATGGGCCAGCCGGGCATAGAAGCACCTGATTTTACGCTAAGGAATCTGAAGGGAGAAGTGGTGAAGCTTTCGGAGCTGCGCGGTAAGCTGGTGATCCTTGATTTCTGGGCCACCTGGTGCGGCCCCTGCCTCATGTCTTTCCCGGGTATGAAAAAAGCCATGGAGAAATATGCGGGCAGAGATGACGTAGCCTTTGTCTATGTCAATACGTTTGAGCGGGTTCCGGTAGAGACCACCAAAGAATATGTAACCAGTTTTGTAGACCGGAGAGGGCTTAGCTACCTGAACCCGGTACTGGACGAAGGCCACGAAGTAGCCTTTTTATACGGTGTGGAGTCAATCCCTACCCGGTTTTATATTGATAAAGAAGGGAAATTCCTGAGCATGAGCCGCGGTTTTGCCGGTACAGACGATGCCGTGGTGGAAGAAGTCAGCCAATGGCTCGATAAATAAAATAGTACGCTGAAAACAGTATTGAAATGAAAATTGCTATTGTGGGCTGCGGGAATATGGGAATGGCTTTTGCGCGTTCTTTTGTTCAGTATGACCTGGTGAAAAAAGAAGACCTCCTGCTGATAGAAAAGAGCCGGGAACGCTCGGAGGTGCTTCGTTCGCAAAAAGAAGGGGTGGTGGTCGACACCATCGGTGAGGCCGTGGGCGGAAACGACCTGGTGATCCTGTCGGTCAAGCCCCAGGACTTTGCTGCCGTGGCCGCCGAGCTCCGCAGCTTCCTTCAGCCTGAGCAGGTGGTTCTTTCCATCATGGCGGGTATTCCGCTGGCTAAAATACAGGCGGCGCTGAACCATAGCCAGGTGGTACGGGCCATGCCCAACACTCCGGCCATGCTGGGACAGGGCATTACCGGCTACTGTGCCGCAGAGGGCATCAGCTTTCAGAAGCTGCAGCGCATAGATAACCTGATCAATGCTACAGGCCGTTCGGTATACCTGGAAAACGAAGAGCTGCTTGATGCCGTTACCGCCCTGAGCGGAAGCGGCCCGGCGTATTTTTATTACCTGGTCAAGCACATGGTAGAGGCCGGTACAAAAATGGGCTTTGATGAGGGGCTTTCGCGCCTGCTGGTGAAGCAAACCATGCTGGGCTCGTATCACCTGATCAATAACGCAGAACAGAGTCTCGACGAGCTCATTGCAGCGGTAGCTTCCAAAGGCGGAACCACCGAGGCAGCTTTAAAAACGTTCGGGGAAAGGCAGTTGGGCGATTCGCTTATCGAGGGGATCCTGAAGGCAGAAGCACGGGCCAAGGAGCTGTCGAAGTAAGAGACTAAAATTCTGATTTTTACGGAAAAATCCCTCTCGGGTAGAAAAAAAGTCTACCCGGGGGTACGTATTTCCCCTGCTGTCGGTAACTTTGTATCTCTCAAAGCCAGTTTATAAAGATGGATATTGACCCGGTAGATTTCAGGATACTCAAAATATTAAAGAAAGACGGCATGATGACCAACCGGCAGATTGCGTATGAGCTCAATCTGACTACCACACCGGTTCATGAACGGATCAAGCGCTTACGCCGCGACGGCCTCATTAAAAATTATACTATTGAGCTTGACCTGAAGAAGCTGAACAAGAACCTGATCGTATTTGTGAAGGTTTCGCTCAAAGAGCACAGCCAGGAATACCTGAAACGTTTTGAACAAGATGTGCAGGGCATACCGGAGATCGTGGAATGCTTTTGCATCTCGGGCGAGTCGGATTTTTTGCTGAAGGTGATTGTGAGCGATATGGAAGAATACAAGCATTTTATCCTGAACAAGCTGGCGGCCCTTCCGAACATCGGTGAGGCCCAGTCTAACTTCGTCATCACAGAAGCCAAGATGTCGTCAGTGCTGGGCGAATAACCGGTTTCAGAGCTTGAAATCTTTCGGATCGAAATATTTGTATTTAACGGCAAAGAGCACCAGGCCTACTCTTGAGCTGGTGCCCAGCTTGGTAAAAAGCGAGTCGCGGTAACCGTCTACCGTGCGGTGACTGCAGGCCATCTTCACGGCAATCTCCTTATAGGTCAGGTCCTGGCAAACGTATTTGAGAAATTCTTCTTCGCGTGCGGTGATGTTGTACGGGTTAAGCGGATTGGCCGGTTGCGGGGTGTTCACGTTGGAATAGAGCTTTTCAGTAGCCCAGCCGGGAAAGTAGATTTTTTCTCTTAACAGCGTTTTAAGGGCAAACTCCAGCTCGTGCGGGTGAATGTTTTTGTGCATAAACCCCTTGGCGCCGTTATTGATCATCCGGAAGAGCGACTGTTCGTCGTCCTGCATCGACAAGGCCATCACCAGTACATCGGGGTAATACTTTTTCAGCCAGCGGGCGGTCTGGAAGCCGTCCATAACGGGCATGGAAATATCAAGAAGAACAATAGAAGGCCGGTTTTCAGGCAATTTGAACTTTTCTTTCAGCTCGGCGCCGTTCCCTACATCGTAGATGACCTCAAACGATTCGAAATCGTTTACTATTGAACCTATAGCCTTGGCTATCAGTTCATGATCGTCTACAATTACCACCTTAGTTTTCATTGAGCTAAATAAGCTGTCTGTCGCCCGTTTTTCCGTTGCGAACTTACAATAAATTTAGCAAAAATATCAATAAGGTACAAAAAAAGTGAACTGGGTTCCTTCTCCCTTCCGGGAAAGAAACTCGGCCCGGCCCTTAATGTCATTCACCCGTTTTTTCATATTGGATATTCCTACGCCCGGCCCGTTGCTTTTCTGGAGGTCAAAACCTACCCCGTTATCGGAGCATTTTACCTGCAGCTGGTTTTCTTCGTAATTGAGATCAATTTTAATCTGCGAGCATTGGGCGTGCTTAACGCTGTTCTGGAGAAATTCCTGTATGATGCGGTGAATATTGTGTTTTGCGTCTTCATCCAGGTCAAACTCGCCGTTTTGCTCTACTTCCACCCGTATGCCGTTCATGTTCTGGATACGTTTGGTTTCCAGCAGGATGAGGTCCTGGAGGCGGGTCTGGTAGCGTTCGGCATTGACCAGTGTTCTCGACAGCTGGCGTAGTTCGGTGAGGGATTCGTCGATCAGCTCACTGATCTCGCTGATGTTATTGCCTAAATAATTCCCGGAGGAGACGCCATTCTTTTTAAGATATATGGAAGCAAGGGTAAGTTTCTGACCTACGCTGTCGTGGATCTCCTTACCTATTTTTTTCATGGTTTCTTTCTGAGCGTCCACCTCTACCTGAAGTTTTGCTTTTTCGTATTCCATTTTGATATGAGCTAATTCTTTTTCGTAAAGTATCTTCCGCTTCCTGAACTGGGAGACGAAATAGACCATCCCGATAATGAAGACAAATAAGATCAGGTTGACCAGGATAATAAAGGTGATTATTTCTCTTTGGCCGCCCATATAAAGCTGATCAGAAAACAGGTGTACATTATATAGTTGAAAATAAGTACTACTTTAAAATAAAAGATATGTAAAGTGGGATAGTTGAACACAAGGTAATTAAATATTCCGAAGAAAGGTAGTGAACCCAGCCAGAAAATCAGGAGTCCCAGCGATACCCAGAACATCCTTTCCTTATAGAAGAACAGAATCCGGTCGTTTTTGCTTAACTGGTAAAAATAGCGTAGGATATGGCCCAGCATCAGGAGATTGGCAACCATATACGAAAAGCTATTGAAATAATACCCGTCGAGCTTCACCAGGGTAAAGCATTCCACGATGACCGAAACAGCAAATATTACCGTGCCGATATAATAGGCTTTCCTGTTGTTTACGATATTCCTGTTGATCAGCCAGAAATAGTAAATGACCTGGAACGGGATGACAAAAAGCTGATAATAGTAAAAATTCAGCTTGGGGTAGCTTTCTGCAAAGATATAGTTAATAAGCAACCCGGCGCCATCCATAATACCTACCCCGATCAGGAACCAGGGAAAGGTAGTCCAGTAGTTTTTGGGTTGCTTCCTCGTATAAAGCAACCCAAAAACTCCTACAAGAGTAATGTAAATGAAAAGGTAATTCTTGAGAACGGCCACTTTGATCAGTTATTTTCCTCTAAGTAAGGTGGCTGGATATTGGCGAAGTCCGGTATGGGCGAATCTTCATCGTAATCAACCATTTTAAAGGTAGACAGTGCGTTTTTATAGTGCTCTGACAATGATTTGATTTTTTTCGACCGGCCACCGGCAATTTCAAGATAGTTTTTCTTGGGGTTAAACTCAAATCTTTTACCGTCCTGGATAATGGTGGGAACAAAGAAGATGGTTTGCTTACCGGCTTTATTGGCTTCGCCTCCCAGCTTCTCCAGCTGAGGAAACTGCTTCAGCAGGTCAGATGTGGGGTACTGTCCGAAGTGTACATTTACGCCCAGGTCTTCCGGTTTTACATTCTGGCCGGAAGCTTTGGCATAATACTCAATGTACCAGATCATGTTTTTCAGTTCTTCAAGCGTGTAATAAAGCGATTCGGTATCATCAATATTCAACGCCTTCTTTATTGCGGGAAGGTGGTTGGCCATATAGTTCCTCTTCAGGATCATGGCTTGCGGAATAGACATGGATTTGAACCCTTTGGTGTTGGCATAATCCAATACAACCTGGGTTTCTCTGAGGTTAGCTGACATACCGCCGGCTTCGTCGGGTTTGTCAGGTTGGGAGCAGCTCTTCATCACCAGCATTGTGAGAATGCCTAAAGTGACGAGATTCGAAAAAACAAGAATCTTTTTCATGGGCTTACAAGATTAATGAGTAAAAATATTACGATGCAAGTTACACAGTTTTTGTTTCTCTATCGTAATTCGATACAGGTATACAAAAAATGTAATTTTTTTAAAATGCTGTATGTGAGTTTTTTACAACGAAAAAGGGGGTGTTTTAACGGTATAAATTCCGTTAAAACACCCGGTTTTGAAGGGCGTGATCCGTGGCCGGCGGGGAGCCGGCGGCAGGAGTCAGAGAATATTGGAGGTTTGCTCCTTGATTTTTTCCAGCTCATCTTTCATCTGCACCACCAGGCGCTGGATTTCCGCATCGTTGGCTTTAGACCCGATGGTATTGATCTCGCGGCCTATTTCCTGGGCAATGAAGTTCAGCTTTTTACCGTTTGAATTGCCGTCCAGCTCCTTAATAAAATACTCCAGGTGAGCTTTTAAACGTACTTTTTCTTCCGAGATATCGAATTTTTCAATATAGTAAATGAGCTCCTGCTCAAAACGGTTTTTGTCGAAATTCTCGGAGTTAACGAAATCACCCATGGCTTTGGCAATTTTTTCCCGGGTGTTGACGATCCGCCGGGCATCCTGTGAGCTGATCTGCTCCAGCAGGCCGCTGATGATCTCAATATATTCTGTAAATTTAACTTTCGTGCCCTGGCCTTCCCGGATCCTGAACTCGCGGCATTTTTCGATACCGGTTTTGATCACCTCCAGCACCTCGTTCCATGCCTCTTCGGCCTCTTCGGCATCCTGGATGCCGTTATTGAACGCATTGGGCATCATGGTGGCCATGCGCAGCACATCGGTAGGTGAGGCTTCAAACTGCAGCTCAGCCGCCGTCTGCATCAGGTCACGGAAATAGGCTTTCACCAGGGGCCGGTTTACCAGAGTGGAAACCATGGCGTCTTCTTTCGGAACCAGGGTCAGCGTAATGTCTATTTTTCCCCTTTCCAGCTCTTTCTGGAGGAGATTCCGGATATCAATTTCACGGGATGAAAGACTTTTGGGCAGCCGGCAATAAATATCCGTGAATTTCGAATTCAGGGTTTTTATCTCAACAGACAGGGTCTGCTTGGCGGTTTCTTTTTGTACAGACCCGAAGCCGGTCATGGATTGCAACATAAAAAAGACAGTATAGTTTTGCGTAAAACTAATGATAAAAATACTTGTAGCCGCCTGACAAGGCAAAAATGTGTAATTTTGCAGCGTAACAGAATTTATATGAATATAGAAAATATACTGGCGGAAGAGGTAAAGAAGGCCGTAAGCAGCCTGTACAACCAGGAAGATAAAGTGGTTTTACAGCCTACCCGCCGGGAGTTTGAAGGAAATTATACCTATGTTTTTTTTGGCCTGGTGAAAAGCCTGAAGCGCTCTCCGGCCGAGATCGGTGCGGCCATAGGAGAGTACCTGGTGAATAACACGTCTGTTGTGAGCCGCTACAACGTGGTACAGGGCTTCCTGAACCTGAAGCTGACCGACAGCGTGTGGCTGGAGGTTTTCAATGCGTTGAAAGCCCATGACCGGGAAGCGAAAAAGGATAAGAAAGTGCTGGTGGAATATTCGTCACCGAATACCAACAAGCCGTTGCACCTGGGTCACCTGAGAAATAATTTTCTCGGCTATTCCGTATCGGAGATCCTCAAAGCGGCCGGTTATGACGTTACCCGGGCATGCCTGGTGAATGACCGGGGTATCCATATCTGTAAGTCGATGGTGGCGTACCGTCATTTCGGCAAAGGCGAAACCCCGGAGTCGGCAGGAATGAAAGGCGACCACCTGGTGGGAAAATACTACGTGGAGTTTGACAAAGCGTACAAAGCTGAGGTGACCGGGCTGATGGCGGGCGGCATGGCTGAAGAAGAGGCCAAAAAAGCAGCTCCGCTAATGGCAGAGGCGCAGCAGATGCTGGTACAATGGGAACAGCACGATCCGGAGGTCATTGCCCTGTGGGAAAAGCTGAACGGCTGGGTCTACGACGGCTTTAACGCTACCTACAAGAAAATAGGGGTGGATTTCGACAAGACCTACTACGAGTCGGATACCTACCTGCTGGGGAAGGATATCGTGGAAGAAGGTCTGCAGAAAGGCGTGTTTTATAAGAAAGAAGATAACAGTGTGTGGATAGACCTCACCGACCAGGGGCTGGATCATAAGCTGGTTTTGCGCGGCGACGGCACCTCGGTGTACATCACGCAGGACCTGGGCACCACCGACCTGAAGTTCCGGGATTTTCAGTGCGACAAATCGATCTGGGTGGTGGGCAACGAACAGGACTACCACTTTAAAGTACTCTTTGCCATCCTGGAAAAGCTGGGCCGGAGCTATGCGCCGGGGTGTTACCATTTGTCGTACGGCATGGTAGACCTCCCTTCCGGCAAAATGAAATCACGCGAGGGCACGGTAGTAGATGCCGATGAGCTGGTAGAGGAGATGATTGCCACCTCGAAAGCCATCACCGAAGAAAAAGGCAAGACCGAAGGTTTCTCGGAAGAGCAGCTCGAAGAGCTTTACCGTATGGTAGCGCTGGGCGCCCTGAAATACTACCTGCTGAAAGTAGAGCCGAAGAAACGGATGCTTTTCAATCCTGAGGAATCCATCGATTTCCAGGGCAATACCGGGCCGTTTATCCAGTATACGCATGCCCGTATCCGTTCCATTCTACGGAAATCAGGCCTGGAGAGCTTCCCGGTTCCGGCAGGAATAAAGGAGCTGAACGAAGAGGAGCTGGAGCTGATCTTCCTGTTGAAAGACTACGGGAAAGTGGTGGAGACCGCCGCCGCCGAATACTCGCCGGCCCTCATTGCCAACTACGTCTATGACCTGGCCAAGACCTTCAACAGCTTCTATACCCGGCATTCGGTGCTGAACGAAGAATCGGAAACCGTGCGGCTTTTCCGCCTGTCATTAATTGAAGAGGTGGCAGATACCATCAGGAGCGGCATGGGGCTGCTGGGGATTGAGGTGCCGGAGAAGATGTAGGAAAGATAAAAGTTAAAAGTGAAAAGTGAAAAGTTGCGGAACATTAGTATATCATGAAAGAATGTACCGCAACTTTTCACTTTTAGTTTTTCACTTTTTCACTTTTTCACTTTTTCTTAACTCTTAACTCAGCGTTCCTTCTCTGATTTTCAATAAAAGAATATATACGACACCACTATCGCCGTCACCACCCCTGCGAAATCGGCCAGTAATCCTGCCCAGAGCGTGTAGCGCGTATTTTTAATGCTGATGCTGCCGAAATACAGGGCCAGGATATACAGGATGGTATCTGAGCAGGCCTGGAATACGCAGGAAAGCCGGCCCACAAATGAATCTACCCCGTGTTCTTTCATGGCTTCGATCATCATGGCCCGAGATCCGCTGCCGCTCAGCGGGTGCATAAGGGCAGTAGGAAGCGCATGAGTAAACTCGGTATTAACGCCGGTAAAGCTGAAAATCCATTTGAAGAAATCCACGATGTAATCCAGCGTGCCGGAAGCCCGGAATACGCTGATGGCCACCAGCATGCCCACCAGGTAAGGCATGACCTTAACAGAGGTTTCAAAGCCTGCTTTGGCGCCTTCAACAAATTTAGTGAACACATCTACTTTTTTATAAAAGGCAGCCCCGGCAAAGCCCGCCACAAACAGGAACAGGATAAGATTGCTGACCACCCCGGAGGTGGTTTCGATTTCTTCCTTGCTCAGGCGGGAAAAATACCACAGGATGAAGCCTATGAAAGCAGTGAGGCCTACCAGCCACGAAAACAGCACCCGGTCAAAAAAGTTGATTTTCTGCTTGATACCCACAAAAAGGAGCCCGGTAAGGGTGGCCATATAGACCGATATCAGCGCCGGTATGAAAATATCAGAAGGGTCAGCAGCCTGGTAAATGGCCCGTTGCGCCATTATGGAAATCGGGATGAGCACCGGTCCGGCACTGTGCAGCACCATGAACATGATCTGGGCGTTGCTGGCGGTATCGGGCTTGGTATTCAGCTCCTGCAGGCTTTGCATGGCTTTCAGGCCAAACGGCGTGGCGGCGTTATCGAGCCCCAGCATGTTGGCAGAAAAATTCATGATCATCTGCCCGTTAGCCGGGTGATCTTTGGGAACTTCAGGAAACAGGCGGCTGAAAAACGGCGAAATAACCCGGGCCAGCACACGGATCACCCCGGCCTCTTCGCCCAGCTTCAGGATACCCATAAAGAAGGTCATTACCCCTGCAAGCGGCAGGGCAATGGTCATGACCGCCATCTCCGCCGAGCTGAACATCCCGTCAACGATCTGCTTGAAAATGAGCGTGTCTCCTAAAAAGATCCACTTGATCAGCGCAACAATCAGCGCTATGATGAAGAAACCTACCCAGATGTAATTTAAAGCCATTGGCGGGAACTTTTAATAAATTTTCGTAAATATATAAACAGAAAGGCTTTATATCTGCTATTTTTAAACTTTCATTGTTATTGCATTTGAATGACCTCAACGCTCCGCTATATACTTTTCTGTTCTGTCATCCTGGCGGTGGCCTGCAGAGAAAAAAAGCGGCATGATCTGCCCCGGTCGCTGACGCCGGCCGAGATCAACGAGTTCTTCCCGAAGAGTGAGCCCATGACCATCAGCCCGTGGGAGACCGCCATGCAGGAGCAGGGGTTGCTGGACCTGCAGGCTCTGGATGAAGAAATACTGGTGGCATTAAAATACAGCTCAACCGACAATTTTGCCGGAGCCGACCTGTACGGAACCCTCGAGCTGGCCTACCTGCAGCCTGAACCTGCCCGTGCGCTGGCCGCTGCCAGCCGGCTGCTTCGGCAGGACAACCCCCAATTACGGCTTTTGGTATACGATGCAGCCCGGCCGCTCAGCGTACAGCATATTTTGTGGAATACGCTTGACAGCCTCTCGGAGCGGGAGCGTAAAAAATACGTGGCCGACCCGGACGAAGCCTCCATTCATAATTACGGGTGTGCCGTAGATCTCACCCTCTTTGACCTGGAAACAGGCAGGGCGCTGGATATGGGTACCCCGTTCGACTACTTTGAAGAGCTGGCCTACCCGAAGCTCGAACGGCAGATGCTTAACGAAGGAAGGCTGAGCCTGAGGCAGCTGAACAACCGCATCCTGCTGCGAACAGTGATGCTGGATGTGGGGTTTACGCCTATTACCACCGAGTGGTGGCACTTTAATTTTAACTCCCGTAAAACGGCCGAATTAAAATACCGGATCATTGAATAAACCGGTTCCCGGATTTCGTTATTAAGGTACAAACTTAAAGGCGGTTATTTAAAAATTTCAGGTATATACTATATTTGCGGACTGAAAAGATCCAGGGGTGTTAGAGAGCATAGAGAAAATACGTAAAGAAGCCGAGGAATTTCTTGCATCGGCGGGCGGAACTGCCGAGCAGTTCCGGCTCACTTATCTGAGTAAAAAAGGTATACTGAACGGGCTGTTCGAAGACTTTAAAAAAGTGGATCCGGCGCAAAAGAGGGCCGTGGGGCAACAGCTCAACGTGCTGAAAAATGCGCTGGAAGAGATTCATGCATCGCTGCAGAAAGAGACCTCTTCCGATACCGGTAAGCTGCCTTCGGAAGACCTGACGCTGCCCGTTGTGCCAGACAGTCAGGGAAGCCTGCACCCCCTGAGCATTGTCAGAAGACGGATTGTGGAGATTTTCTCCCGTATGGGCTTTAATGCCGAAGACGGCCCGGAAATTGAGTACGACTGGTACAACTTTTCAGCCCTTAATTTCGCGGAAAATCACCCCGCACGGGAGATGCAGGATACTTTTTTCGTGGAAAAGGCAGACGCCACCCGCGACGACCTCCTGCTGAGAACGCATACATCGAACGTGCAGATCCGGCTGATGGACAGGAAGAAACCGCCGGTGCGGTCAATTATGGCCGGGCGGGTTTACCGTAATGAGGCCATCTCGGCCCGTGCTCACTGCCAGTTCCACCAGGTAGAAGGACTGTACGTGGATAAAAACGTATCGTTCCGCGACCTGAAAGACACCCTGTTGCACTTTTCAAAAGAAATGTTCGGCAAAGACACACAAATAAGGCTGAGACCTTCGTATTTTCCTTTTACAGAACCCAGTGCGGAAATTGACGTAACCTGCTTTATCTGCGGAGGAAGCGGGTGCAACATCTGTAAGCACTCGGGCTGGGTGGAAATTGCCGGGTCAGGCATGGTAGACCCCAATGTGCTGGCCAATTGCGGCATTGATCCGGAAGAATACACGGGCTTTGCTTTTGGAATGGGAATTGAGCGGATCACCATGCTGAAATACGGTATTAACGACCTGAGATTATTTTTTGAAAACGATCAGAGATTTTTAAAACAGTTTGTAGGGATATAATCACTGGACTTCATGACTTATAAGAGAGCTTTATCCATCGCCTTGTTTTTATTGATACACACCTTTACTTTGGGGCAGATCACCATTGGCTTCCCCGTGGAAAGGATGGTTTTTCAACGGAATAACTCCAATACGGGTTATGTCAATGTGTACGGGAATGTTGCCCAGGATTGCGACCGTGTGGAAGCGCGGCTGGTGGCCAGGAGCTCAGGCCAGGGAGTAACCACTTCATGGGCGGTGATTGACTCCAGGGTAGACGGCCAGGCGTTCTCCGGGAAAATCCAGAATTCGGGGGGCTGGTATACCCTGGAGGTACGCGGGATTAAAAATGAATCGGTGCTGTTCAGCTCATCGGTTGAGCGCGTGGGCATCGGTGAAGTATTCCTCATTGCCGGGCAGTCAAACGCGCAGGGGTATGGAACGGCACCCAATGCCAAAGGAGCTAATGATGACCGGGTGAATACCTATGTACCCCGTTACCATGACACCCATGCTTCGGATCAGTATATAAACCTGCCGAATTACCTGAATGATCTTTCCTTTGCGAAGCTGGATGCTGACAAGGGTATAGGGCCTACGGGCTACACCCCTTACTGCTACGGCGAGCTGGGAGATATGCTTGTGAGTCGTCTGAATGTGCCTGTACTTTTTTTCAACGCAGCCTTTACCGGAACATCTACTACTAACTGGGTACAGTCTGCCCAGGGCATCCGTACCTACAATGAACAGTTCAGGAGTGCAGAACTGTTTAACGGTGCCCCTTACAGGGCTTTCCAGGTTACACTGCAGAGCATAAATACGCTTCTCGGCTTCCGGTCGGTTTTGTGGCACCAGGGAGAGCATGACCGCTTTACAAACGGTAGCGGACTTTCTGCCGGAGAATATGCTGCCAATCTCCGCTATCTGATTGATAGATCAAGGTCAGACATCGGTGCCCAGATCCCCTGGGTGGTGGCTCGGGTTTCCCGTTACCTGGGAAGTAACGACCAGCGGATGATTGATGGCCAGAATATGGTAATTAACTCGGTTCAGAGCGTGTGGGCGGGACCTGCCACTGATAATATACAGCCCAACCGCTATGACGGGGGGCACTTCCAGAATGTGCCGGGGAGCATGGGGCTCACTGAGCTGGCTTCGGCCTGGAATGCTTCACTTACCGACGGCTTCTTTTCGTCTTCCAACCCCATATTGCCCAAAGATATGCTGCAGATCAGGCACTATTGCCAGGGCACGGGCAGCGTGAAGCTTACGCTGGATAACCGGTATTACGAATACTACTGGAATAACGGCGAACAGGGCCCGGAAATCAACTCCGGTTCAGGAACCTACCAGGTGGCCGTTCGCGATGCCATCGGGAATATCTACCGGTCAAACCAGGTCAATATCAACGATGTATATGTGCGTACGCTGCCGGTTGTTTCGGCACCTGACGGCCTGGTGGGCTGCGAAGGCAAAACCGTGCGCCTGGTGACCCCGGAATCCAAATTCAATGTACTGTGGAGTACGGGAGACATAGGTACTACACTCACAGTAAGCCGGGCGGGGTCTTATTCAGCGCAGTATCGCTCCGATCAGAACTGCTACTCCAACAGCAGCCAGTCGTACAACATCAGCTTTAAAGCGCCGCCGGCCAAACCCGAGCTGGCCTTCCTGAACGGCGGCGGATACAAGTGCGACGGGGAAACCGTAACCGTGGCCGTTACTAACGTGCAGGGTGCCGATATTCAATGGAATACCGGCGCTACCACCAGCCAGATCACTTTAAAGGATAACGCTTACCCGTACGTAACGGCTACATTGTACAGCCTTCCGAACTGCCCGAGCCCGGTTTCCAACCAGCTGGGCTATCACCTGTACGATAAGCCGGGTATACCAACGATCAGCTATAACGGACCTTTCTACCTGCAGGCGGAGTCAGACGATGCTGACGCAGGCTTTGACTGGACGGTGGAAGGAACCCGCATTGAGGGGGTGACCCAAAGCCTCCTGCATATAGAGCAGACAGGAAATTACAAGGTAACGGGTGTGCACACCTATACTACCCCGGTTGGCGGAACGCTGGCTTGTGCTTCTGCCCCGTCAAAAGAATTTGCGGTAGCTGAAAACAATAACCTGGTTGGTTTCAGCATCTATCCCAACCCGGTTTCTACCGGTGTGATCCGGGTGACCTCTGACGGTGAGCGCGAGAACGTGAACCTTACTATCATTGACCAGCTGGGCCGCGAGGTATACCAGACCCGCTTCGATAAGATATCGTACCCGCATACACTGGATCTTACGTCCAGGAACTTCCAGGGAAAATACTTTGTGCAGCTGAAATACGAGGCTCACTCCAAGACGTTCCCCATTGTCTTTGTGAAGTAATCCCAAAGGAAAATTCCGGCCGAAACGCTGACATTGAACGAGTGCTTGGTGCCGAATTGCGGAATTTCAATGACCTGGTCGGCCAGCTGCATCAGGGCATCGTTGACACCGAATACTTCATTTCCCAGGATAAGGGCGTAACGGGCACCGGGGTCGGGGTTGAAACGATAGAGTGAAACGCTTCGGTCAGCCTGCTCCAGTGCCAGGATACGGTACCCTTCTTCTTTCAGGTTTTTGACCAGGTCTTCGGCCTGTGAATAGTACGACCAGTTTACAGAGGCCGTAGCTCCCAGGGCGGTCTTCTCGATTTCGCGGTGGGGCGGGGTAGAGGTAATGCCGCACAGGTAGATTTTTTCTACCCGGAAGCCGTCGGCGGTTCTGAAAACAGAGCCTACATTGGCCATGCTGCGTACATCGTCAAGGATCAGGCTGAGCGGTAATTTTTTTTTGTCTTTAAACTCCTGCACCGAAATGCGGTTCAGGCTTTCCATTGAGAGTTTTTTCATGTATCTGAAAATTCCGGGTTCCCGGTTTTATCCGTTGAAAAGCCGGCCCCTGACCAGTAAACTTTTCTTCCCGTTTCTGAGTTTTATAAGTAGGGAATATCCCTCCTGCAAAGGTCGTAAACTTTTAAGAAGATAAAGTAAAAAGTAAGGGGAATGCAGGTAACTTTGCGATAATTAATCAGGATTATGAAACTGGACAGCATAGAAGAGGCCATTGAAGAAATCAGGAGTGGCCGGATCATTATAGTAGTGGATGATGAAGACCGTGAAAACGAAGGAGATTTTATCTGTGCAGCAGAGAAAGTGACCCCGGAAATGGTCAACTTCATGGTAAGAGAAGGGCGTGGGCTCATGTGTGCCCCGCTTACGGCTGAACGTTGCCGTGAGCTGGAGCTGACGCCTATGGTGCACCGCAATACGGCGGAATACGAGACGGCCTTCACTGTTTCGGTTGACCTGCTGGGCAACGGCTGCACCACCGGTATCTCGGCATCTGACCGGGCCAAGACCCTTCAGGCCCTCGTGGATAAAAACACCCGGCCTTCTGACCTGGGCAGGCCCGGGCATATTTTCCCGCTGATGGCCCAGGACGGCGGCGTGCTGCGCCGGGCCGGTCATACCGAGGCGGCAGTTGATTTTGCCCGCCTGGCCGGGCTGGCGCCGGCAGGGGTGCTGATCGAGATCCTGAACGAAGACGGTAGCATGGCCCGGCTTCCCGAATGCAGGACCATCGCTGATAAATTTGGCCTGAAGCTGGTGTCTATCCAGGACCTGATTGCGTACCGGCTCAGGAACGAAAGCCTGATCACCCGCGAAATAGGCGTGGTTATGCCTACCGAGTGGGGCAACTTTGAGATGATCGCGTTCCGGCAGAAAGACAATAACCAGCTCCACTTGGCCCTGATCAAAGGCAGCTGGGAGAAAGACGAGCCGGTGCTGGTACGGGTGCATTCTTCCTGTGTTACCGGCGATATTTTCGGCTCCTGCCGTTGCGACTGCGGTCCGCAGCTGCATGCGGCCATGCAGATGGTGGAAAAAGAGGGGAAAGGGGTGATCGTATACATGAACCAGGAGGGCCGGGGCATTGGCCTGCTGAACAAGCTGAAGGCCTATAAGCTGCAGGAACAGGGCAAAGACACCGTGGAGGCCAACCTGGAGCTGGGCTTCAAAGCCGACCAGCGCGATTACGGCGTGGGTGCGCAGATCCTGCGTGACCTGGGCATCACCCAGCTGCGGCTGATTTCCAATAACCCGAAAAAAAGAGCCGGCCTGATAGGATACGGCCTGGAGATTGTAGAGAACGTTCCGATTGAAATCGCTCCGAATCCCCATAATGAGTTCTACCTTTCTACGAAGAGGGATAAGCTGGGGCACACGATTATGTCGTGATTTTGTTTTTCTGATGAGTAAATAGGACCTCCTCATGAAAAAGCGAATTTAGGAAAAAACGACCTCACTAAAAAACAAAAAACACACAGCCTGCAACCCGAGACTGTGTGTATGACTATACTTCATCAACAAACTAAAAAACAATGTTTCAAAAGGATATAAAAATAGCATGAATGTGATTTCATGCTATTTTTTTGCTGTAGGAGGGGGAGTCGAACCGCCCACGATGCAGTTAGCCGTAGTGCAAATTTGGTGGTCAACCCCAGTCGAGACTAAACCGTTCGGCTTACACTATGTTTATCCTGTGATCATCACCCCCGAGACAGGAGGGCACGGCTGCCAGTTTCGTCATCCTACAGTATCGCTTGCGTTACCCGCCGTTTGAATGACAGTACAAAGGTAAAGAGGATATTTTAAATATTAAAAAATATATCAAGAAAAAATTATAGTTTAATATTATCTATAGAATTTGTTGGTATTTACAGAATATTATTTAATTTCGTGCAACAATAAAAACTAATGACTAAATACAATGAAGGAAAACATTGATGAAACCGACTATAAGATATTGCGGATACTGCTGGACGATGCCAAATTATCGTACCAGGAGATCGGGGAGAAGGTAAATCTTTCGCAGGGGGCGGTGCACGCCCGTGTTAAAAAGATGGAAAACTCCGGGATTATTGTGGGCAGCAGCATAAAAATTGATGTTAAACGTTTAGGTTGGGACATATCGGCATTCCTGGGCATATACCTGGAAAAACCGGAGCTCTACGAACATGCTAAAAATGAGCTGATGCAGATCCCGGAAGTGGTCAGCATTAACTATACTACCGGAAATTATAGTATGTTTGTGAAGCTGGTTTGCCGCGATACCACGCATCTGCGCGATGTGCTGGCAGAACGGATCCAGAAACTGCCGGGTATTCAGCGTACAGAGACCATCATTTCGCTGGACGAGTCACTGAACCGGTCGGCACCTTTAATATAAACGAAGACGATGAGAATCTTTTTTTTAAGCTTACTGATCAGCATTTCGGTATCGGCCCAGGAGCAGGCCGTACGGATATTGCACACACCACCGAAAGAGAAGCTGAACAAAACCATCCTGGATGTGGCAGAGACATTCCTGGGCAGGCCCTATGTGCCCGCCACACTGGAAAAAACACCCGAGGCGCTGGTCATTAACCTCGAAGCGTTTGACTGCTACACGCTGGTAGAGAATGTGCTGGCCTTATCACTGGCCCGCCATAACCCGGAAGCCGGCCTCGACGTGTACCGCGAGTACCTCCAGCTTCTGCGGTACCGGAACGGGGTGATAGACGGCTACCCCTCGCGCATGCACTATTTTACCGACTGGGCCCGCCAGGCCGTAGATAACGGTATCCTGGTGAATGTTACGGAGCAGGTGGGAGAGGTGCAGGACAAGCCCATTGACTTTATGTCGGTCAACCGCAGGCTTTATCCTGCCCTGGCTACCGACGATAAGGCCTGGGCGGAGATCGTAAAAACAGAAAAGGAACTGAATGAAAACGCATTCTATTATGTGCCGAAAGAAAAATTCGCCGCAGTAGAGCCCCTCATTGAAGACGGTGACATCATTGCCTTTACTTCTGTAATTAAAGGACTGGATGTGAATCACGAAGGATTTGCCATACGAAAAGGCGGCAGGCTTCACCTGCTTCACGCCTCACTCGATGAAAAAAAAGTAATTATTTCTAAAGAAACCCTGCAGCAGTACCTGGACCGGATCAAAAAACATTCGGGCATCATGATTTTCAGGCCTGCCCGGTAATTTCAACCCATGAGCGTACGATACGAACGAATCAGCAGCGAAGTATTTTCACAGAACCGCAGGAGGTACCTGGACCGCATGCCGGAGGGATCGGTTTCTGTTTTTGCCGCCAATGACCTTCTGCCGGCCAACGCCGACGGTACTTTTGGCTTTATCCAGAACAGCACGTTCTTTTACCTGACCGGTGTAGACCAGGAAGACGCCTGCCTGATCCTGGTAAAGGGCGGAGGCGAGTGGCTTTTTGTTAAGGAAACCTCGGAGCTGATCAGGATCTGGGACGGTGACAAGCTCTCGCAGGAAGAAGCCCGGGCCGTTTCAGGCATTGAACAGGTTCACTGGCTGGAAGACTTCCGGAAAGTGCTGAATACCTGCCTGGAGGGCAAAGAAGAGATGTATCTTCACCGCGATACCACGCAGCAGCACCGGTTCCGGTCGTTCCGGTCAAAAGAAAAATGGTTAACCGGACAGCTGCAGGAGGAATACCCGCTGATAGAGATCCGGAACCCGGAAAAAATCATCAACCAGCTGCGGCTTTTTAAGGGAGAAGGAGAGCTGGCGCCGTTGAGAAAAGCCATTGACATCACCCGTAAAGGACTGCTGCGGGCCGCCCGGTTTGTGAAGCCGGGAAAATACGAATTCGAGGTGGAAGCCGAGATCACTCATGAATTTATGATGAACCGCTCGCGCTTTCACGCTTTCCTGCCCATTGTGGCCTCCGGGGCCAACGCCTGTGTGCTGCATTATGTAGACAACAACCGGCGCTGCGAAGACGGCGACCTGCTGCTGCTGGATTTCGGCGCAGAATACGGCAATTACAAGGCCGACATGACCCGGGTGCTGCCGGTAAACGGTAAATTTACCGACCGGCAGGCGGAAGTATACTCGTCAGTACTGCACATTATGAAGACCCTGAAAGCACTGATGGTCAACGGGAACACCGTGATCAATCTTAAGCAGGAAGCGCTTGACCTGACAGGTAAAGAGATGGTTAAGCTGGGGCTGGTGAGTGCGGCCGACCTGGAAAACAACCCCGGGATAGTGAACAAATACCTCCCGCACGGGGTGTCGCATTCCCTGGGTATAGACGTACATGACGTAGGCGACCGGAGCACGCCGTTTGCACCGGGCATGGTGCTTACCCTTGAGCCCGGCATTTATATCCGGGAGGAGGGAATCGGCATTCGCCTGGAAAATGATATCCTGATCACCGCGTCGGGGAACGAAGACCTGATGGCCCACGTACCCCTTGAAATAGAAGAAATTGAAAGAGCTATGCGCTCTCAGCTACCTTAAACAAATCATCGTATGAGTACTTCAAAAATCAAATACCTGGGCGACCTGAGTACAGAGGCCGTTCACCTGAAATCGGGTAAAACCATAGAAACCGATGCACCGGTAGACAACAACGGGAAGGGCGAAGCCTTTTCTCCAACCGACCTGGCGGCCACCTCACTGGGCGCCTGCGCCATGACCGTCATGAGCATTGCTGCACAAAAGGCGGGGCACGAGTTCAAAGGCAGCGAAGTGAGCATCACCAAGGTGATGAGCGCCGATGCTCCCCGCCGGATCAGCCGCGTGGTAGCTGAATTTACCCTGCAGAGTGAACCTGCCCTGAGTGCGGAAGAAAAAGAAAGATACGAGCGGGTAGGCCGGAACTGCCCGGTGGCCCTGAGCCTGCATCCTGACATTGAGCAGGAGCTGATCTTTAACTGGGTGGACTGATGCTCTGGCCCGAGGCGCTTCCGGCCTTTAAAAACTTTCTGAAGCTCGAAAGGGGCCTGGCAGAGAATTCGCTGGAGTCATACCTGCGGGATATCGCCAAGCTGGCCTCTTTCGTGCAGAACAGCCGGTCACCGGAGAGCGTATCGGAAGAAGATATTCACCGCTTCCTGGCTTTCCTGACAGAAATAGGCATGTCTTCTACTTCACAGGCCCGTATTCTCAGCGGGCTGAAGGCCTTTTTTGAGTTTATGCGCATAGACCGCCGGCGGGAGACCGATCCCACCGCCCTGATTGCCGCCCCGCGCCTGACCCGCAAGCTCCCGGAAGTGCTGCAGGTAGAAGAGATAGAAGATATGCTGGCCTGTATTGACCATTCTACTCCTGAAGGTACGCGGAACAGGGCCATCCTGGAGGTCATGTACAGTTCGGGGCTGCGGGTATCGGAGCTGACAGCGCTGAAGATATCCCAATGCCATTTTGACGAAGGTTACCTGCTGGTAGTAGGGAAAGGAAATAAAACCCGCCTGGTACCGGTAGGCAGCTCAGCCATTGCCTGTTCGGAGATCTACCGCAGGGAAATACGGGCCGGTATGGAAGTTCAGAAAGGCTATGAAGACCATCTTTTCCTGAACCGGCGGGGTGCCGCCCTCAGCCGGGTTATGGTTTTCTATATTGTCAAAGACCTGGCGGAGAAAGCCGGTATCCGGAAAACCATTTCACCCCATACGCTCCGGCACAGCTTTGCCACCCACCTGGTAGAAGGAGGGGCCGACCTCCGGGCCGTGCAGGAAATGCTGGGCCATGAGTCGATTACCACCACCGAGATCTATACGCATCTCGACCGGGCCTACCTGCAGCAAACCCTGAAGGAATTTCACCCGAGAGCCTAGAATTTTGTATATTTTTTGGGCTGAGGCCGGTTTCCATCGTAATTTTAAGCATCAATTAACCTCATCATTCCTATGAAACAATTATTCTTAGCCATAATTACTATCTTTTTCCTAGTGTCGCAGGGGTATGCCCAGCAAACGGCTTCCGACTATTTTGATGCGGGGGTCAGCAAGAGCAGGGCGGGCGATTACCTGGGGTCAATAGCGGCCTTCAGCTCGGCCATATCCATGAACCCGGACAATGCCCGGAGCTATTTTAACCGCGGGCTGGCCAAACAGGCGCTGAAAGACCATCGCGGCGCCATCTCTGATTTTGATAAAGCCATCCAGATTGCCCCTAAAGATGCCCTGAGCTACCATTACCGGGCCATCAGCAAAAGCAGCCAGGACGATAACCGGGCGGCAGTGCAGGATTTCAACACTTCTATTGAGCTGGCCCCCAACGACCCGCTTTCGTACCTGCAGCGCGGTGTGCTTTTTGCCAAGCTGAATGACCTGAACCTGGCCATCCGCGACTTCAACAAGGTTATTGATCTCGGACCCGGCAATACCGAGAAATTCCAGGCTTTTTACTCCCGCGGGCTGTGCAAGGCCAAGCTGAATGATTTCAAAGGAGCAATCGTTGATTATACCTCTGCCATTGAAACCAATTCCAAGCACCCGCAACCTTTCCTGGAGCGGGGCCGTAACGCGATCCGTACAGAAGATTACGACAGGGCGGTAGCTGACCTGAACGAGGCCCTGAAAATGGACAACCAGAATGCCGATACCTATTCGCTCCGGGGATTTGCCAAGAGCCGGCTGAAAGATTATAACGGGGCCCGGATAGATTTCGATAATGCCCTGAGAATAGATCCTTCGCTGAAGGAAGCTTACTACGGCCGGGCTTTTGCCCAGGCTATGCTGGCCAATCCGAAAGGCGCCGTTTCCGATCTTGATAAGATTCTTGATGTGAAAACATCGGGCAAAGAGCAGAAAACCCAATACGTGACCATTCCGAAAAGCCAGCTGGACAGGCTGCGTGATGCCATAGTTACCCGGGTGGCCATTCCGGATCTCTCTGAAGACCTTTCCGAAGGCTATTTCGTGCGGGGATATGCCCAGATGAAAGCCAATAACATGAAAGAGGCGCTGGCCGATCTGAATAAATCGGTTGAGATCAACCCCATTTATCCCGAAGGTTACTTTGTCAGGGGGCTGATCCGTTCTTCAATGGGACTGCAGCAGGAGTCGGTGATCGACTTTGGAAACGCCGTCAAGCTGAACCCGAATTACGCCGAGGCCTTCTATGTACGGGGCCTGATCAAAACGGCCACAGGCGACACCAACAGCGGTTGTATCGACCTGAGCCGGGCGGGTGAGCTGGGCTATGCCAATGCTTACACGCTGATCAAGGATTATTGCAATTAAGAAGCCGGAGCTTCTTTTCAGCTTTCGTATCTCAGGTGTTTCACTGATTCGCCTGAGTTGGCCAGCTCTTCCAGGGCATCTATCCCTATCTGGAGGTGTTTTTCCACAAAAGAGCCGGTGACTTTTTTGTCGCTGGCTTCGGTTTTGACGCCTTCGGGGGTCATGGGGTTGTCAGAAACCAGCAGGAGCGCTCCGTGAGGAATAGAGTTCATGAAGCCTACAATGAAGATGGTGGCGGTTTCCATGTCAATACCCATGGCCCGTATTTCACGAAGGTAATTTTTAAACTCTTCGTCGTGCTCCCATACGCGGCGGTTGGTGGTATACACGGTGCCGGTCCAGTAATCCATCTTATGCTTAATGATCATTTCCGATACCGATCGCTGAAGGCGGAAAGAAGGCAGGGCCGGGATCTCGGGTTTGGCGTAGTCGTTGCTGGTACCTTCTCCGCGGATAGCGGCAATAGGCAGGATGAAATCACCCAGGGCGGTTTTCTTCAGTCCGCCGCATTTGCCGAGAAACAGCACGGCTTTGGGTTCTATAGCCGTCAGCAGGTCCATAACGGTAGCGGCCATGGGGCTGCCCATCCCGAAGTTGATGATGGTGATATTGCCGGCTGATGCGGTTTGCATGGCATTGTTTTTCCCCCTCACTTCTACTTTGTATTTCTGGGCAAACATTTCCACGTAATTGGAAAAGTTGGTCAGCAGGATGTAAGGCCGGAATTCCTCAAGCGGGGTACCGGTATAGCGGGGCAACCAGTTTTGTACGATTTGTTCTTTTGTCTGCATATATTATTGTTAAATTCTGAATATTGAAGAGTACAACCAATATCTTAGCGAAATAATTCCCGGAGTTCAGTGAAAAATTCAGGTCTTAAAACAAAAACGGAAGACGGCGTTACCTATGTATACGATATTATACGAAAAAAATACCTGGTATTGACCCCGGAAGAGAAGGTGAGGCAGACCTTCGTACATTTTCTGATTACCCGCCTGGGCTACTCCCGTAACCTGATCCGTACCGAGCTGGGTACCCGGTACCATGCACTGAGCAAGAGAACCGATATCCTGGTATTTGATACCGCCGGGCAGCCCTACATGCTGGTAGAATGCAAAGCCGCTGACGTAAAGATATCCGGGCAGGTAATAGAGCAGGCCAGCCGCTACAATCTTACGCTCAGAGCGCCGTATATATGCATCACCAACGGCAAAAGCACATACTGCTTTCATATTGATTTTGAAGGCGGTTCTACTACCCAGCTGAGTGCAATACCTTTACCGGGTGATGGCTCCGCCTCTTTTTAAAACCATATAAGGCATATGAGACATAAAGAAATGTATGTATGACTTAAGGTCTATTTGAATTTAAACTCAATTGAAGAATCCGGTTTGATTCCACAAGATAAATTAAATCACAGCTTATGTAACTACTTATAACCATTTACAGAATCTATTTATCTAAACTTGTGGGAGATGGAGGACCTGGTTCTTTTGGTAAACTACTTTCTGAAAACTTCGATAAACTCCCGGCATCAGCATTAATCGTTTTCCCGTCTTTGCCAAAAAGAAAATAATGCGGAAATTCTCCTTTCCAACCGGTATGAATAGAGAATTCTTTGATTAGTTCCCGGCTAGGATTTCCTGTGATTATAAAACAGTTTTCTTTTTTGAGTTGGTATTTGATTAGAATATTAATCCATTTGCTCTTATCGTTTTCGAAGAAAATCCAGATGGGTTTTACTTTTTTTGAGTTATCCAGGTGTTTATTTTCTGAATATTTGGCTATTGCCTCCATACATGGTTTGCACCATGTACCACAAAAGTCAAGGAAGAGATAAGGCTGAGTGCTATTTTCAAAAATTTCGCCCAAGGTATGTTTAGAATCATACACATCAAAAACCTCGGTGTTGTAAATGGCTTCTGGCAGTTTAACATTTCTTTTTACTTCCTGGATTATTTTTTCTTCAAACTCCTTGTAGGGAGCGTAAGTAATTTTATTTAAAACCTGGGACTCATCCAGTAGTCCGTCCCGAAGTAGATTGAGCAGAATGTATTGTTTAATGACCTGGTCACAATTTTCAAACTGAGAAATAATTTCAGAAGCATTTAAGTCTCTACTTCTAAAAAATTTGTAGATGGGCAGATATCTTATCCAATTAGTACTGTATTGTAGATTGTCATTTTCAGATGCATACTTTAACATCTCAACTACAGGTTTTTGAAAATATTCTTTTTTAGATGAGCTTACGTATCCGTTAAGAGAGAAAAATATTTCATCATAAACTCCATTTAGCGAGAATTGTTTAATGGCTTCTCTTGTCTCCCTGTCTTTGTTTAAATTGGGCCAATACTTGAATAATATTTCTGTGTATTGTTCTATTAAATGCGTAACGTTTTCTATTGATAGATATTCATTGATACTGCTTGAATCCTCTAAATTTCTTATTGTATCAAATATGGACCATTTGAATTTACCTGGTGGTTTTTTATAACCAACCTCTCTGAAGGAAACATTACCATGGTTGACTGTTATTGTATCGATAACTTCTTCAGGTGTGCGTAATAAAGTTTCATAATCGAAATTTAGGCTATCTCCAGGGCTTATATAAAAATATTGAAAGCCCAAAATTAACTCACTTGTGGTAGCAAGATTTACTTTAAGATGCGTCTTTAAGGGAGTAGACGAAATAACTTTATATGGAGGAGGAGTATCCAGTGGAGCGCCTAGTCCGTAAGGTATAAATTGATTAAAAGAGTTTACGAAAAATTTGTCAGAAGATTTTTTTAGATTTACTACAATTGTAGTGTTATACGTTGTGTCTTGAGCGTAAGAACACCAATTCGATATAAAGAGAAAAATAAGCGTTAAACTTGTGTATTTATGTAGCCTTCCCATATTTAGTACAGTTTACTATAGATTAAATAAGTTTCTGAGCTCCCCGCAGTTGTTTAAACGGCAGTTATTGAGATACTAAATTAAGAATAAAAAATGTAACTATTTCTTTAGGAGTCTTTTTTATTGTGAACAAATAGGGCTATATGCAGCACCACAACCTTTCCGTAATGGTTTTGCCAGGGGCTGGTCCTCTACCGTCCTTTAGGGGGAGATTTCAGGAATTTTGATCTGTTTAGGGCAGATATGGACAGTCTTTTTCCAGGACGTTATTCAAAAGACCCTGTTTTCAGGCAGCGTGTATGCTATTCCTTTCAACCACATAAGGCATACAAGACATATTTCTTTATGCCTCATATGCCTTATAGGGTTTAAAAGAAAAAAGGCGTAGCCGTCACCCGAGGTGCAGCTCCTCCCCAATTGCCGTCACTTTCGCTTTCAGCGATTCAAGCGTGGCATTAAACTCGGATTTGTTCTTTAATTTGCCTTTCACGCCGATATAAAATTTGATCTTGGGTTCGGTGCCTGAGGGCCGGCAGGTGAATTTTGTGCCGTCGGCGGTAAAGAACTGCAGCACATTAGACGACTCAATGCCCAGCTTACCGGCAGGGATGTCGGTAACTTCACCCGTTTTCATATCGGTTCTTTTCAGGGCCTTGAAGTCATCCATCCGGATCACCCGTGAACCCCCGATGGTTTTAGGCGGAGCGCTCCTGAAGTCGGCCATCATCTGCTGGATTTCTTCGGCACCGGTTTTCCCTTTCTTGGTCACCGAGATCAGGCCTTCATAGTAGAAGCCGAACTGCTTGTACATTTCAGCCAGGAAATCAAAAAGGGAAATGCCTTTCTGTTTGGCAAAGGCGGTCAGCTCGGCAATCATGGCGCAGCTGGCAATGGCGTCTTTGTCGCGCACCTTGTCACCGATCAGGTAACCGTAGCTTTCTTCGCCACCGCCTATAAAGGTCTCACGCCCTTCGGTTTCCCGGATCACCTGGGCAATATACTTAAAGCCGGTAAGCGTATTGTAGCATTTTACGCCGGCTTTTTCAGCCATAGCGTCAATCAGGTCAGTGGTCACAATGGTTTTACACACAAACTCGCTGCCGGTCAGCCTGCCCGCCTTCTTCCAGGCTTTGAGCAGGTAATAGATGATCAGGCTGGCGGCCTGGTTACCGTTCAGCAACTGCCATTCTCCTTCCGGGTTTTTAATGCCCATGCCCACCCGGTCAGAGTCGGGGTCGGTGGCAATTACCAGGTCGGCGTCAATCTTTTTGGCCAGGTCGAGCGCTTTGCTCATGGCCTCTTTTTCTTCCGGGTTAGGGTATACCACCGTAGGGAAGTTGCCGTCAGGAACAGCCTGCTCTTCTACCACGGTTACCTTCTCAAAACCCAGCTGGGCCAGGGCAGGTGGCACCATGGTGATGCCCGTTCCGTGAATAGGACTGTACACAATCTTCAGGTCTTTCTGTTTCCGGATCATCCGCGGTGAAACGGTGATGCTCTTCACGGCTTTCAGGTATTTCTTGTCGAGTGCCTCGCCGATCATTTTGACCCGCTTTTTGACCCCTTTGAATTTGATGTCTTTGACGTTGGTGATGGCGTTTACTTCTGCCACAATGTTCTTGTCGTGCGGAGCCACCACCTGGGAGCCGTCTGTCCAGTACACCTTATACCCGTTATACTCGCGCGGATTGTGTGATGCCGTGATCACAATACCCGACTGGCAACCCAGCTCACGTACGGTAAACGAAAGCTGCGGGGTGGGCCGCAACGCCTTGTACAGGTACACGGTAATGCCGTTAGCCGAGAGAATATCGGCGGCTATCCGGCCAAACTCAGGTGAGAAATTACGGCTGTCGTAAGCAATGGCTACTTTGATCTCCTGGTCTGTAAATACCTTATTCAGATAATTGGCTAAACCCTGCGTGGCAGCACCTACCGTATACTTGTTCATCCGGTTGCTGCCTACGCCCAGCTCACCCCGCATACCGCCCGTACCGAACTCCAGGTTTTTGTAGAAGGAATCGGTTAGCTGGCCGGCATTGCCCGAGTCGATGAGCGCATTGATCTTGTCTTTGGTTTCCTGGTCGTATCTGCCCTTCAGCCAGGTTTTAATGTTCTTTTCGGTAGTAGAATCTAATTTAAGGTCCTTTAACATTTTACAGAATTTTTAGGAGTATAACTTCGGTCGTGATTAATAAGATAACCCTTATTCGTGTAAATATAAAAGAAAGCCTGTGGTTTTAGCCACAGGCGCCTAAAAAAAATCAAATACAGCAATTACAGGGCACAAACGTGCACTTAATGATCTTCGAGATGAGTCCTGTTATATCCGTTGGCAAATACAATGGCCATGATGAGGGTTCCGACGATGAAGGTAAACAGATCACCGAATACCGCCAGTATAACAAGGATGAATAAAAACAGGACAAGCATAGCCCATGCTGGCACTTTTGACGAAATATTACTCATGGATGTCATTTTTTTACAAAAGTATACGTATTTTTAGATAAAACAAAGTTTGACAAAGTAAAGTATGAGCAGGTATCTATTCTTATTTTCTTTTCTCCTTGCAGCGATGGGCGTACAGGGTCAGGAAGAAGAATACTATAAGATTCCGGAGAACCGGAAGATGAGCCACGAAGTGGAGAACCTGCCTCACCTGGACTCGCATTTTTCCAGCTTTTATGCGGGTCTCAGCGGCGGGCTCCGGAGGCCCTATAACGGGAGCACGGCCGGCTTTGAGAACTTTGCGGAGAATAAGACGGCTATGAACGAGTGGGTGGAGCTGAACATCGGCCTGAACATGAACAATAATTTCTTTGTGGAAACCGGGGTTACGCGACTGAAAAACCAGTTTTCCACCTATGTATTTTCTACGCAGGCTTACCCGCCTTTTATACTCGGGATCCGTAACCGGCAGTGGTATATCCCGGTGATCATTAAAAAGCGGGTGCTTAACCTGAACCGGGTCACCCGCAATGCCTACATTAACCTGGGAGCGGGCGGCGGAGTGCTGGTGGCTACAGAGCCTGAGGTGCCCCGGCGGTATACCCTCGACATCCAGGAATCGCTGCAGAGCCGCGACCTGGAATATTTTAATGTTACTTTATCGCAATCGCATAGTCTAATGTATGGAGAGGTCAGCGCCGAGTTGAAAGGAAATATTACCGACCGGCTGGAAATCCTGGTTTTCTTTAAGGGTATTTTCAGGAAGCCGGAGTACCTGTCGAATACGTTCGATATCCGGTTTACCGGCGGAGGGCCTGCAGAGCAATACCGTGTTTTTGAAAAGGCGGGCTCGCTGGTATTTGGCATACAGGGAAGATTCAACTCCCGTAAATTTTACCGGTATACCAGCAGGATATAATGTATTTTTTCTAATTTAGTAAACATTTTTCACCTTTTAACTATTAAATAATGAGCAAATTTGATGACAATCTGGAGCTGTACAAGGCTCAGAATGCTGAATTAGGCCTGGGCCTGAGTGAGGCACTCCTTACCGCTGTAGCGAAATCTCTGGGACCTTCAATTTATAACGCTGACTCTTCGAAAGTGTCGGGAACGGATCAGAAGGAAAGAGAGACCGTAAAAAATAATTTCCTGATCAAGAAACTGGGATTAAAAGACGGGCCCGAGCTGGATGCCGCCATTGAAGAAGCTATGGTTAAAATGGGCAGCAGCAACCGGAATAAATACCGGACTGTAGTATACGCGCTGCTGGCCAAAAAATTCGGAAAAGAAAGTTTATACGTAAAATAATACGCCCTCCGGCGACACCCTTACGGTAGAAAAAGAGGGATCAGTTTTAGCTGATCCCTCTTTTTTGATATATCCCGCAGGCATTACAGGTCTGAAAAATCAAAATTATCCAGGTAACCCGTATTGAAAATACCCGATTGGAAGGTCTTGTCGTCCATCATTTTCAGGTGGAAAGGAATGGTGGTCTTGATGCCGTCGATAAAGAACTCCTGCAGCGCCCGTTTCATCCGTACGATCGCCTCTTCGCGGCTGGGTGCTGAAACAATCAGCTTGGCGATCATGGAGTCGTAGTTCGGCGGAATCACATAACCGGCATAGACATGGGAGTCTACCCTTACACCGTGCCCGCCGGGCAGGTTGATTTGTTTGATGACTCCCGGGCTGGGCCGGAAACCGTTTTTAGGATCTTCGGCGTTGATCCGGCACTCCATGGCATATTGGGTAGGGTAATAATTTTTACCCGAAACCTTCTCGCCGGCAGCCACTTTGATCTGTTCTTTGATCAGGTCAAAACCGGTTACCTCTTCGGTGATGGGGTGTTCTACCTGGATACGCGTATTCATTTCCATGAAATAGAATTTCCCGTATTTGTCTACCAGGAATTCGATAGTTCCCGCGCCTTCATACCGGATAGCCTTGGCACCGGCCACAGCAGCCTGTCCCATTTGTTCCCGCAGCTCAGGCGATACAATGGGAGAGGGGGTCTCTTCAATCAGCTTCTGGTGTCTTCTCTGGATAGAGCAGTCGCGTTCAGAGAGGTGAGAAACGTTTCCGTACTGGTCACCCACAATCTGGATCTCGATATGGCGGGGCTCTTCAATGAATTTTTCAAGGTAGAGGCCGTCGTTACCGAAGGCAGCGCCTGATTCGATCTTGGCGTCATCCCAAAGCTTTTGAAATTCGGAAGAATGCCGGATGATCCGCATACCACGTCCGCCACCGCCGGCGGTAGCCTTGATGATCACCGGGTAGCCTATCTTTTCCGCCAGCTCTATTCCTTCCTCCACAGAAGAAAGCAGTCCGTCAGAGCCGGGAATGACCGGCACACCGGCTTTTTTCATGGTCTCTTTGGCGGTTGCCTTGTCGCCCATCTGGTTGATCTGGTCGGCTGAAGCCCCGATAAATTTTATTTTATAGGCCTCACATATCCTGGAGAACTCCGCATTTTCAGAAAGGAAACCGTAGCCGGGGTGGATGGCATCGGCATTGGTGATCTCTGCAGCCGAGATGATGCTCTGCATATTCAGATACGATTGCTTGCTGGGCGGGGGGCCGATACATACGGCCTCGTCAGCAAATCGTATGTGCAGGCTGTCTTTGTCTGCAGTTGAATATACAGCCACAGTTTTGATGCCCATTTCTTTGCAGGTGCGGATGATCCGCAGGGCAATCTCGCCTCTGTTGGCTATAAGTATTTTTTTAAACATAGGTTCAGATTTTAGAAGAGGTGTTCTTAAGCGGGTTCAACTAAAAATAACGGCTGATCATATTCTACCGGGGTAGCATCATCTACCAGGATTTTAACAATTCTGCCCGAAATCTCCGATTCTATCTCATTGAACAGCTTCATGGCTTCCAGGATACAGATCACTTTTCCGCTGGTGATCTCATCGCCAACTTCAACGAAAGAAGGCTTATCCGGTCCGGCTGAACGGTAAAACGTACCGATCATCGGTGCTTTTATTTCTACCAGGCGGCCGTTGGAAGCAGGTGCCGGAGCAGGAGCTTCCGCTTCGGGCGCCCTGGGAGCTGCCGCCTGCAGTGCCGGCTCAGCATAGATGACCTGTGGCGCAGCAGCCACCAGCTTAGGGGCTTCGGCACCACCGCGTCTCACCTGGATTTTCAGCTCGGAAGTCTCAATTTTTACCTCACTAAGATCGGTTTTGGAAATAAATTCAATCAGCTTTTGTATTTCTTTGGTATCCATAACGGGTTTAATTTCGAATTTTATTGTACAAATGTAATATTTTATTGTACCGGTGCAAATTATTTCTCCTTAACGCGGGAGTCGTACTCGTAGGTAGAAGTATTTACCTTGATGAGCTCGTCGTTATCAATGAACAGGGGCACTTTGATGGTGGCGCCGGTTTCTACTGTGGCGGGCTTGCCGGCGTTGGTAGCGGTGTCGCCTTTAACACCCGGTTCGGTGTAGGTAACACGCAGTTCCACGTAGGCAGGCATTTCTACCGAGAGGGGCGTTTCCGTTTCGGCATGGATCAGGATATCCACGTTGGAGCCTTCTTTCATGAGGTCGGCCTGAGGCACCATGTGCTCTTCCAGTGAAATCTGCTCAAACGTATCGTTGTCCATGAAGTTATAGCCCAGCTCGTCTTTGTAGAGGTACTGGAACGTTCTTCTTTCAATACGGGCCGTAGTTACTTTTTCACCTGCGGTGAAGGTATTTTCAAAGATTCTCCCGGTTTTGATGTTTTTAAGCTTGGTCCTGACAAAAGCGCCCCCTTTACCGGGTTTAACGTGCTGAAATTCAACTATCGTAAAAAGGTCGTTATTCCATTCCAGGGCCAGTCCGTTTCTGAAATCTGCTGTTGTTGCCATCTTTATTTTTCAATATTTAATCTGATTCCTACCGTAAAAGTGTCGTCGCTCAGGCGGGCATAGCCCAGTTCTTTTGTTTCGTTGGTTTTTGTGAATGTAGAGGTGATCCGGTTGTAGCCGGCCTTAACCGAAAAAGAATCGCTGAAGGTATACGCCAGGTATACCCCGCCGGTAAGGTTTGTTTTTTTGCCGAAGATACCGCTGAATCCCTGTGTTCTGAGCATTTCTTTCTCGATCAGGGGGGTATAGGCGTCGTCGTATTTCTTTTTGCCGCTGAAGGAGATCAATTCCTGGAAAGCGCCGATGCTTAAGGCTTTGTAGAACAGCTCAAGTCCTACCGGGAAAGCCACCGTGGTGTAAATAGGTTTTTTGTCGAATTGCAGGGTAGTAAAGCCTGCACCTTCTTTCACGGGGTATATCCCTTTGGTTTTGTCGTTCATGGCCAGCCGGAGGCCGGTGGTAAACCGGAACGGAACGGGCGATTTGATCTGTAGTGATTCTCCCCAAAACAGGGAATACTGGTGCGTGTTTTTGGAAAACGAAGTAGCTAATTCAAGATTGTTGAATGTCCGGATGTTTTGAGCCCGGGCCGTTATGCAGCCCAGGGCAAGCAAAGTTGCTATTGCAAGTGTTTTCATAGTTGTATATTAAATTGCCCATTTTATATACATGGCGCCCCACGTGAAGCCTCCGCCAAAAGCGGCCAACACCAGGTTATCGCCTTTTTTCAGCTGGTCCTGATAGTCAAATAAGCAAAGCGGGATGGTTCCTGCGGTAGTATTCCCGTATTTTTGAATATTTAACATCACTTTTTCTTCCCCGATGCCCATGCGCTTGGCGGTGGCATCAATGATTCTTTTATTGGCCTGATGGGGAACCAGCCAGTCCACATCGTCTCCGGAGAGATGGTTTTTCTCCATGATCGCTGCAGCGGCATCGGCCATGTTGGTAACGGCAAATTTGAATACCTGGGGGCCTTCCTGCTTGATGTAGTGCATGCGCTGATCCACGGTCTCGTGCGAGGCCGGGTAAACGCTGCCGCCTCCCTTCATCATCAGGTATTCACCGCCGCTTCCGTCTGAATGCAGCATAAAGTCAACAATCCCGACATCTTCTGTAGAAGGTTCCAGGAGAACCGCCCCGGCTCCGTCGCCAAAAAGAACGCAGGTAGTACGGTCTTCGTAATCAATGATCGAAGACATTTTGTCGGCTCCGATAACAATTACCTTCTTATAACGTCCGGATTCGATAAATTGTGCACCGGTGGTCAAAGCATATATAAAACCGGAGCAGGCGGCCAGGAGGTCGAAGCTGCAAATGCTGGGAATGCCCAGGCGGCTGCATACCAGGTTCGCCGTAGACGGAAACATGTAGTCAGGCGTAACGGTAGCGCAGATCACCAGGTCAATATCGAGCGGCGAAGTGCCTGTTTTTTCCAGTAGTCCCCTTACGGCTTCGGTTGCCAGTACAGAAGTCCCCTGCGCTTCGCCTTTGAGGATTCTTCTTTCTTTGATGCCGGTACGGGTGGTGATCCACTCGTCATTGGTATCTACCATTTTTTCCAGCTCGGCATTGGTAAGGATATAATCAGGAACATAACCGTGTACTCCTGTTATTGCAGCTCTTAGACTCATCAGATGAACTAGCTTTTAAGATTCTCAGGCAAACGCCTCTTTGATTTTTTCTACTACCTGGGATTCAATTTGTCTCTGTGCCAGGCGGATCATGTTTTTGATGGCTACCGGGCTGGAGATGCCGTGACCTACAATGACGTTCCCGTTGATACCGATGATCGGGCTTCCGCCTACCACCTCGTAGTTCATGCGGTTAATGAGGTCATCGTTGATTCCCACTGAAGCGGCGTGCTCGTAGAGCGACTCGCCCATTTTGAAAATAATATTACCGGTAAAACCGTCGGAAACGATCACATCTGCCTTGGCGTCAAAAATATCGCGCCCCTCAATATTACCTACAAAATTGATTTTTTTGTTGTTTTTAAGCAACTGGTAAGCGGCTTGTGCCACGGTATTGCCTTTTTCCTCTTCTTCACCGATGTTCAGAAGGCCCACGCGGGGATTGTCCAGGTTAAGCGTATACCGGGCATGCAGGCTTCCCAGCTCGGCAAACTGGTTCAGCACCTCCGGCTTACAGTCGGCGTTGGCGCCGATGTCCAGCATAATTCCGTACCTGCCGCCTTTGAAGGGCAGGTAGCCGGCAATGGGCGGGCGCTGAATGGTGCCTACGGTTTTCAGGGTGAAGAGCGAGCCCACCATCATGGCGCCGGTGTTTCCGGCACTGCAGAATGCAGAAACCGTACCCTCTTTTAAAAGTTTAAACCCAACGCCTATAGAGGAATTGGGTTTCTGACTGAAAGCTCTTGTAGGATGTTCCCCCATTTCGATCACCTCAGCGGCATCCACCATTTCTATGGAGCCGGCCCGGTAAGTGAGCGTACGGAGTACCCCCAACATAGCATCCTTTTTGCCGACCAGAACTATCTGATAATTTTCGGGAAGTTCAGAAGTGGCCATTACGGCACCCTCTACTACAGCCTTGGGGGCGTAATCCCCTCCCATTGCATCTACTGCAATTTTTTTCATCGACATTAGTTTATGTTATGCTGAAATCCTATTGGTAGTTTTCCACCACCAGTTTACCTCTGTAATACAGGTTGCCCTCGCTTACGTGGGCGGTGTGACGACGATGAACTTCACCGGTGGTAGCATCTACCGACAGTTGCTTCAAAGTAAGGGTATCGTGCGTTCTACGCTTGTCTCTTCTGGTTTTCGATATCTTTCGCTTAGGATGTGCCATTGCTTTCTGATATTAATTTTTGTTCTTCAAATTTATTAATGCTGCCCACCGTGGGTCTTGTATTTCTTCTTGCTTCTCTTCTGTAAATTCCGGGTCTTTGTATATCAGAGCCCCTTCTTCGGGAATATCGTCAGACCGGAACCGCGGATGAAGCTTTTTCATAGGTACCTGTAACAGGATATAGTCAAACAAAAGATTGGCTATATTGATCTTGTGGGTACCAAACGGGATCACCTCAAGGTCATCACTCATCTCTGCGGCTTCACTTCCGAACTTAAAAATATGCATTTCACGGGAGTGGAATTCCTCTTCAAAGATATCCAGGCTCCTGTCGCACTGCAGCCTGAGCCGGGAAGTAATATCCATGTTCAGGCGGATCAGCGTAGGGCTTTTTTCCAGGATGGCTTTGGCTTTAAAGCTTCCGCCCTCAACAATATCCTGATCAAATTCCTTGAAAAAGGCATCTGTTCCTTCAAATTCAAACTCATGGCTTTTGTCTTCCAGGCCATGAATCAGGATATCATATTTGGATAACTCCTTCTTCACACACATTTTACAGAAAGGACGCAAATTTACTTCCTTTTTTTTATATGAAAAAGTTTTAGGCAGATAAAATGCCGGGAATGAGCCGGAAGCGCCCGGTTTTCAGGAGAAAGTGGTCAGCAGGGGGGAATAAGAGCCGTCTCAGCCGGCCGGTTGCACGCTGACTTTTTTAGGCGAATTGCTCTACTTACGGAAAATCTCTTTTATATTGGGGCCGGATTCGCAAGACAAAAATGACGGTATGATAGTTTTTGACGTAGGAAATACAGATACGGTAGTAGGGATCTTCAAAGGCAATGAGCTTTATCAAAAGTTCAGGATCAGGTCTTTGAAGAGTGAGAATTCCGTCTTTTTTGAGTATAGGATATTGAATTTCATGTTGGAAAACAACATTGAAAAGACCGCCCTGGAGAAGGCTGTGATCAGTAGTGTGGTTCCGGTGCTGACCCCCTTTTTCGCTAATTTTTGTGAGAAATTCCTGTCGCTGACCCCTGTTGTGGTAGAGCCTGCCCGGAGCAGCCTGTTGCGGTTGAATATCGACAGCCCGGAAGAGCTGGGCTCCGACCTGTTCCTGAATGCCCTGGCGGCCCTCCGGAATTACGGGGAAAACTGCCTGGTGGTTGATTTCGGAACGGCGCTCACTTTCAGCGTGGTAGTGGCTGGGACCATCGAGGGTGTCACCATCGTGCCCGGGCTGAATACAGCCATGAAATCGCTTTTTTCGGAGGCCTCGCTTCTGCCTGAGGTGTCCCTGGAACGCCCGGATACCGTGATCGGTAAAAATACCCGGCATTCTATACAGGGCGGCCTGTATTTCGGTTACGAAAGCATGATACGGGGGCTGATAGGGCGCATAAAAGCCGAGCTACAGGTGCCGGTGAAGGTTATTGCCACCGGCGGGCTGTCATCGGTCATTACCGAGCTGAAGGACATCTTTGACGATACCGATCCCGACCTGACCCTGAAGGGCATGTATTATTACGGGCAGTAAAGGGGAAAAGGTACTTCAGAGTCCTGTTAACCTGCGTTTCCGGGCCTATTCGTAGAACTTTTTAAGGCGTATCAGTGCTTCCACCGGTTCGGTGACGAGGTATTTGATTTCGCGGTGCTCCTGTATTCTTTTCCGGATATAGGTGGCAGAGATGTCGAGCAGCGGAGCCTGGATAAATTTAATACGGGGATGATCGGTAAAATCGTGGGGCGGTGTGTCAGGCCGCGGGTATACATAAATACGGAAAAACTCCAGGATCTTCTCGTAGTTCTTCCAGTTCTTAAACTGCACCAGGTTATCTTCCCCCATAATGAGCACAAATTCGTGCTGCGGGTATTTGTCCGATAAAACGGTGAGCGTATCGATGGTATAGCTGGGTTTGGGCAGGCTGAACTCTATATCCGAAGCCTGCAGGCGGTAGTTTTCGGCAATGGCCCGCTCTACCAGGGTCAGGCGGTCAAACTCATGCAGCAGCGAGTTATTCTTCTTGAACGGATTCTGCGGCGACACCACAAACCATACCCGGTCAATATCAGTATCCGTAGCCATGGTATCGGCAATGATCAGGTGACCGATGTGAATGGGATTGAAGGAGCCGAAGAAGAGACCGATTTTCATTCAGTTAAAAGATAAAAGTTAAAAGATAAAAGTTGCGGAACATTCTTTTATTTTCAGTGAACAACTAACAGTGAACAGTGAACAATTTCGGAACATTCTTTTATTTTCAGTGAACAACTAACAGTGAACAGTGAACAATTTCGGAACATTCTTTTATTTTCA